>JAIXQS010000067.1 GCA_027485615.1 Verrucomicrobiaceae bacterium | reverse complement strand
TTCACCTCGTCGTGGCCGCGTGGGCCCTTGTCGCCGTTGTCGCGCCCATCAGGGCCGACCTCGCCCCAGTAGAGGGTTTTGGTTTTCGGGTCGATGGAGATGCGGAACGGGTTGCGGCAGCCCATGACATAGATCTCCGGGCGGGTCTTGTCGGTGCCTTTCGGGAAAAGGTTTCCGGGCGGGATTTCGTAGCCGGTTTCGGTGGGCTTGATGCGGATGATCTTGCCACGGAGGTCGTTGGTGTTGCCCGCAGAGCGCTGGGCGTCGCGCTCGGTGCGGCCGTCGCGGTCGTCGATGGGAGCGACGCCACCGCTCTCGAAGGGGTTGGTGTTATCGCCCATCGATACATAGAGCAATCCGTCCGGCCCGAACTCGACGGAGCCGCCGTGGTGGCAGACCTTGTTTTCCCGTTCGGTGGGGACTTCGAGGAGCTTCAGTTCGGATGCGGGATCGATCTTGCCGCCCTTGAGCGTGAAGCGCGAAAGCCGGTTCGCGATGATATCGGGGGCGCTGAAGTAGAGGAAGATGCGCTGGTTCTTTGCAAAGTCCGGATCGAGCGCGATGCCCAGCAAGCCGTCCTCGCGGGCGTAGTTGCTCTTGGCGTCGGCTTCCCTCAGTGCCTGAACCTTGACCTCGCCGATTTCGAAGAGACCGCCGGTGCTTGGGTTGACCCGCAGCACGCGGCCTTCGCGCTCGATGACGAAAAGGTCGCCGTTCGGGGCAATCGCCACTTCCATGGGATCCTTGAGGCCGGAGGCGAGTGTTTGTTTGGCGAGCGGGGCGGCGGTTGCGGCTGCCGCAAGGACCAGTCCGAGGGTTGCAAGGGTGGATTTAAGGATCATTTAGTGTCTGGAAAGTGGAGAGGAACCCGTTGGATGGCAAATGTGAAATCCTATCGGCAATTGCTTCACTCAAAGGATCACCTGATTACGAAAGCCGGATTTGCATCCTTACATGAAGCGATTGCTGGCGAGATTCCCTGCCGAAGGAACCAAGCAGCCAGCGGCGGCCTTTGCCGTTGGCCAGCTCCGCTTCCCTCCCGCCCGCAGAAGGAGAGCCTTTCCGAAAGGCGGTGGAGACGCCACCCGGACCCAAGGCGCGGGGATGCACCTACTCCCAACCCGAGTCTCCCTTTCAGAATTTCAGTGTCTCAGTTTTTCAGATTTACCCAAAATCCTTCCGCCTCCATCCCATCCTCCTCCAAATCCATTCCCGAATCCCCCTGACTTTCTGTCTGTCGCTCCTCCTATCCAATCAGGTGCCACCCCGCCGATTCAACAGGCTACGCGGCTCACGAAAATGTGAAATCGCGGGAACCCCATCCACTGACTCCATCCAGAGATTTGTTTTGAAGTAATGTTACATCTTCTGTGCCCGCTGCCGATATCCAGCCATATCGCTTTCCGAAATCTGATCGGCGGACACCAGTCGGTAATGCCGCTCCTCGGCGGTTCTCACGAGACCGGTTTCGTCGAGCTGGAGCTCGAACATGGCGATCCGTGAATCGTCGATGAACTGGGCGGAGATCGCGCGGCAGACGAGATTCGGAAACTTCTCTGCGCAGCAGGCAATGTCCTGCTTCGCTTGGACGGTTGAGAGTTGGTCGCTCCCTCCTTTTGCCTGAACGGGGATAACGTATTGGCATCCCATGCGATCCACGCCTAAGTAAACCTCATCGATTTCGATCTGGCCGAGGCCTTTGACCGTTGTGCGAAGGTGGTTCTGGAGCGAGTAGGCGGTGACTCCGAGGAAGATATCAATTAGCCGGTTGTAGCGCACTTTCGCAAGCAGAGCCTGTTCGTCAGAAAGTGAATTGCACGCTACAATCTCCGGGGTGGCATCTGGAATTTTGATCGTGATGAGATTATCGTTCGGCGCGATGCGATTGATCGGGACGAGACGGAACTCATATTCCGCTCTGCCTGAGCCTTCGATCACCCATTCCATTCCCTTCGGCTGGGTTGCCAGAATTTCGTCTGGCAATGGATTTCGATAGCGGAACGAATACAGCACGTCTCCGATGTTTTTCGGCACCGCGATTTCTAAAAGTGAGGCTGTTTCGATCAGCTCATCGCGCGAGAACGGAACGACGGTTTTTCCCTTTTTGTATCCCTTGGCGAAGATGTGAGCGATGAGGCTTTGGTAACGGTTAGGCTTCTTCATGCGCGTGGTTCAGATGGCGATCTGGGACAAGCGCTCGCGCTCCGTCTCCTGTTGCGAGCGTTTCCGTGCGCCGCTTTTCTTGTCGCGTTTCTGGATCGGGCAGTCGATTCCCCAGAATTTCGCGGCGTGGGACATTTCCATTGAGAGCAGGGATGTGTCGCCGAGGGGAATCGCTTCTGAATCCCTGCTGGGAGAGATCCCCATGGCGGTGATTACCTCAGAGGCGACAGCCCGCGCGAGCGGCGGGGGGACGGCGTTTCCGATCTGGCGTGCGCCATGCCATTTCGTCCGATGGAAGCGGAACCAATCGGGAAAGCCATGCAACCGTGCCATTTCCCGTACTGTGATGCAGCGGGGTTTTTCATAGTGGATCGGGCGGGGACTGGTGAACGCGCCACGAGCTGCGTCAGTGCCGGCACGCAGGGTATTCGAGACTCCCGTCGGGCTGAGTTTGAAAAATCGGGAGATCGGCTCCACCGAGCCGGGTTCGGTTTCCGTGAAGCGGGTTTTGGAAATGGCGGAATGGGTGGTTTGAGCGCTGGAAGTCAGAACCGTAGGATCCCAGAGGCGCATCTGGCCGTAGTGCCACGATACAGGGTTGGAGCAGCGCATTTCATTTCCGTAATCAGAAGCATCTCCCCAGGCGGATGTTTTCACTTCATCGGTTTTGCCCAGCGTAGCGAAACGATCCGCATCGGGGAGATCGCCCAGCGCCTCAAAGCAGGTCGGGGCGGGTCGAAGCCCTAGCTGCGGGGTTCTATCGGGGCGATAGGATGTGGGAGCGGGATAGGAGGGGACGGGTAGTCCTTTCTTCGCGCCGAGAAGAAACAGCCTCTTTCGATCCTGCGGTACACCGTATGAGCTGGCGTTCAAAACCGACCATGGCATCCGTACGGAGTATCCTTTTTCCTCAAAGGTCTCAATGAGCTGTTCCAGAAATTTCCGGTGCTGGCCAACCGTCAGTCCTTTCACGTTCTCGAACACGAAGTAATCGGCATCCAGTTCGCACACGATTCTTACAAAATCACCGACAAGCCGATTCCGAGGATCATCGAAAATCCGTTTCCCAATCATCGAGAATCCCTGGCATGGTGCGCCTCCGAAAACTACGTCAACCTTGCCCGTGATGCCCGCCCGCTTGAGTATTTCCGCTCCGGTGAGATTTTGGACAGACTCCGGGATCACAGTGGTCTGGGGGAAATTGAAATGGTGAATGCAGGCGTGGATGGGATCGATTTCCACTGCAGCGGCGACATGAAAACCCGCCTGCTCGAAACCCAGCGACATTCCACCTGCTCCAGCAAAAAGATCGACGCCGACAGGACGGAGGATGGAATGGGAATCGGTCTTCATTGCGTTCCTATGAACACTTTTTATTCTGGATGTCAAGATCTGGATATGCTGTTCTGGAGGAGGATTAGAAACTGCACGCTTCGCCGCAAGGAGATTAGCTAGTCCAGACATGAACACGGAGACGCCCGGTCGAACTCAAGGCGCGGCGACGCGCCTACTCCAGGATCACGAGCAGATCATCGGAGTCGATCTGGATACCTTTTTTTACGAGGATTTCCTTCACGATTCCGTCCACGGGGGCGGAGACGGTGGTGAGCATTTTCATGGCCTCGATGGTGACGAGCTTGTCGCCGGCCTTGACTTCGGTGCCGGGGGAGATGGCGATTTCGGTGACCATGCCGGGGAGGGGGGCGCAGACTTGGGAGGGGTCGTTGGGGTCGCCTTTGCGGCGGGTGGCGGTGGCGGTGCTGGTCAGGGCTTTGTCGGTGACGATGGACTCGCGGGGCATGCCGTTGAGCTCGTAGAACAGGGTGCGCTGGCCGTCCGAATCGGCCTCGCCGATGGAGATGAGCTTGATGATGAGGATTTTCCCGGGGTCGATCTCGACCTCAATCTCCTCGCCGATCTGGAGGCCGTAGAAGAAGGCGGTGGTGGGGAGCTTGCTGAGGTCGTCGTACTTTGCACGGGAGGCTTGGAAGTCCTTGTAAACCGCGGGATACATCAGGTGGCTGTAGATGGCGTCCTGGGATTGATGATTGGATATGGGGGATTGGAGATTGAGGGATTTGGCGACTTCGTCGAGATCCACAGGTTCCGCGAGTTCTCCGGGGCGTTTGGTGGTGATTTTGTGGTTCGGGCCGAGGACGACCTTTTGCACATCTGCGGGCCAGCCGCCGTCGGGTTGGCCGAGGCCGCCGGAGAGCATGTCGATGACGGATTCCGGGAAGTCGATGGAGCCGGGTTTGATCTTGGTGACATCGGCCGCCTTGATGCCGCGGGTGACGAGGAACATGCACATGTCGCCGACGACTTTCGACGAAGGAGTGACCTTGATGATGTCGCCGAAGAGTTGGTTGACCTCGGCATAGGTGCGGGCGATCTCGCGCCAGCGGTGGCCGAGCCCCATGGAGTTGGCCTGCTCGCGGAGGTTGGTGTATTGGCCGCCGGGCATTTCGTGCTCGTAAACCTCGGCGGTGCCGGCGCGGGGGGCGGAGTCGAAGGGTTTGTAGAAACCGAGGACGTGCTCCCAGTAGTCGGAGATGTCGTTGAGGGCGTCGAGGTCGAGGCCGGTGTCCTGCGGGGAGGATTTGAGCGCGGCGACGACGGAGTTGAGGTTCGGCTGCGAGGTGGAGCCGGACATGGAGGCAATGGCGAGATCCGCGATATCGACCCCGGCGCGCGAGGCGGCGATGACCGACGCGGCGTTGAGGCCGGAGGTGTCGTGGGTGTGGAAATGGATGGGGATGCCGATTTCCTGTTTCAGGGCGTGGACGAGGTTGTAGGCGGCCTGCGGTTTGCAGAGGCCGGCCATGTCCTTGATGCAGAGGATGTGCGCGCCCATTTTCTCAAGCTCCTTCGCCTTCGCGATGTAGTAGTTGAGGTCGTATTTCGGGCGGGCGGGATCGAGGATGTCGCCGGAGTAGCAGATGGCGGCCTCGCAGATGGATTTCCCGTGCTCCCTGACAGCCTCCATCGCGACCTGCATGTTCGGCAGGTAGTTCAGCGAGTCGAAGATGCGGAAGATGTCCATCCCGCTGTCCGCAGAGTGCTTGATGAAACCGGCGACGACGTTGTCGGGATAGTTCGAGTATCCGACGGCGTTGGAACCGCGGAAGAGCATCTGGAAAAGGATGTTCGGCACCTTTTCGCGGAGCTGGCGGAGGCGTTCCCACGGGCACTCGTTGAGGAAACGCATCGCGGTGTCGAAGGTCGCGCCGCCCCACATTTCCAGGGAGAACATCTCCGGCGTGCGGTTCGCGTAGGCGTCGGCCACGGCGAGCATGTCGTAGGTGCGCATCCGGGTGGCGATGAGCGACTGGTGGGCGTCGCGCATCGTAGTGTCGGTGATGAGGAGGCGCTTTTGGTCGAGGATCCACTGGGAGAATTTCTCGGGGCCGAGCTCTTTCAGCAGGATTGCTGATTGATGATTGTTGATTTTGGATTGTTGGGCGGAAGAAGGGGTGGGGGCGGGCTCAAGGATGGTGGCGGGGCGGTAGCCTTTGGCGTGGGGGTTGCCGTTTACCGTGATTTCCGAGAGGTAGGCGAGGGTGCGGGTGGCGCGGTCGCGGCGCTTGCTGAATTTGAAAAGCTCCGTCTTCGTATCGATGAGTTTGGTGTGCGCCTGGCCGGAACGGAAGGTTTCGTCGGCGATGATGTTTTCGAGGAAAGGGATGTTCGTTTTCACGCCGCGGATGCGGAACTCGCGGAGGGCGCGATCCATGCGCTGGCAGGCCATCGGGAAATCGCGGCCCATGGTGGTGAGCTTCACGAGCATGGAATCATAGAACGGCGTGATGACCGAACCGGCATCGCCCGAGGCGGCGTCGAGGCGCACGCCGAAACCGGCGGCGGAGCGGTAGTTGAGGATGCGGCCGTAGTCCGGGGCGAAGTTTTTCTCCGGATCCTCGGTGGTGATGCGGCATTGGATGGCGAAGCCGTTGCACGGGATGTTTTCCTGCGAAGGAAGGGCGATCTCTTCGTCGAAAAGTGCATGACCCTGCGCGACGAGGATCTGGGAGCGGACGAGGTCGATGCCGGTGACGCATTCCGTGACCGTGTGCTCGACCTGGATGCGCGGGTTCATCTCGATGAAGAACCAGTCGTTCTGATCCATGTCGTAGAGGAACTCGACGGTGCCGGCGTTGTTGTAGCCGATGCCGTCGGCGAGTTTCACGGCGGCGTCGCAAAGCTCTTTCCGGACGACCGGATCGAGGTGCATCGCGGGGGCGACTTCGACGACTTTCTGGTAGCGGCGCTGGACGGAGCAATCGCGCTCGTAGAGGTGGACGACGTTGCCGTGCTGGTCGCCGAGGATCTGCACCTCGATGTGCTTGGCGCGCTTGATGTAGCGTTCGAGGAAAACGGCAGGGTTGCCGAAGGCGTTCTCCGCCTCGGCGCGGGCTTCCGCGAGCAGGCCGGGGAGCTGCGATGGTTTTTCAACCACCCTCATGCCACGCCCGCCGCCACCGAAAGCCGCCTTGATGATGAGGGGGAAACCGATCTCGTGCGCGACCGTCAACGCCACGTCGGGATCGGTGATCGGCTCCTCGGTGCCGGGCAGGGTGGGGACGTTGAATTTGTGGGCGAGCGCGCGGGCGGCGGTCTTGTCGCCCATGTTTTCCAAAAGATCCGGCGAGGGGCCGATGAAGATGATGCCCTCACGTGCGCAGGCGCGGGCGAAATTCGGGTTTTCCGAGAGGAAGCCGTAGCCGGGGTGGATCATCGTCACGCCCTTGGACTTGGCGAGTTTCACGATGCCCTCGTAATCGAGATACGCGCCGACCGGGCCTTTCGACGGGTCGAGCTGGTAGGCTTCGTCGGCCTTGAAGCGGTGGATGGAAAAGCGGTCTTCCTCCGCGAAGATGGAAACGGTGCGGAGACCGAGCTCGGTGGCGGCGCGGAAAATACGAATCGCGATTTCGCCGCGGTTGGCGGCCATGATTTTTCCGGGTTTCGATGGGCTTGTAGGCATGATGAGTTTATTGGAAGTTGATGGGGATCAGTGGAACTTAATCGGCTTTTCTGATACGAATCTGGGTCGGCGTGATGACGGTGAAGGAATTCTTCAAATCCCGTTCGTGACGATCCAGAACAATCTCTAGCATCCGGCACTTCTCGGCGGGGGACAGCCGGGGCAATCTGATCAGGATTATGCCGAAATGCACAAGTTTCTGCCGGTAGGCGAGTTCGCCGGAATCCTTGTCTTCGGTGACAAGGATAGCGCCATTCTGATTGGCAAGTTCGAGAATTATATTGTCGGGTATCCCCGGGGAATCCTCAGCGACGGAAATTACGCTATTCCCCGTGTCTCTTCGACCGACGACCATACTCCGGCTTATATTCTCATCCGCGAGAAGTTTCATGCGGCGTTCTCTGGCATCGGGTAGATGACATCGGCTTTGAGAGCCTCGGCTCCGAAATTGATGGCAGCGAGCACTGCTTCGCGGGTTAGCGAGGGGTATTCGGATATGATCTGTTCGATCGTTTCGCCCGCCCCAAGGGTTTCAAGGATGTGTTCGACAGTGATCCTTGTTCCGGCGACCACCGCCTTTCCCATCATGATTTTCGGATCGGAGTGAATCAGTTGCATTCCGGAGGTTATTTGAGAATCGAAGAGGCTTCAACTAGGAAAAAGACGGTCACTTCCCGATGCAGAAACTCGAAAAGATCACGCCCAGCAGATCCTCGGTATCGACCTTGCCCGGGATTTCGCCGAGGGCGTCGAGGGCTTCGCGTAGGTCGATGGCGGCGAGTTCGGGGTCGGAGTTTTCCTCCGTGAGGAGGTCGAGGGCGGCGGTGAGGTTGGTGCGGGCGAGGGCGAGCGATGCCTGGTGGCGGGCGTTGATGGCGATGGCGTGCTCGCCGAAATCCGCTTCGGTGAAATGGAGGGCGGTGCAGATTTTTTCCGAAAGCGTATCGAAGCCCTCGCCGCTGGCGCAGGAGATCCGTGTGGCCTCGACTCCGTTCCATGAGGAATGCTCACCGAGATCGGATTTGTTGAGGACGAGCAGATGGGTGGCGTGGTTCGAGGGATAGACGGCGCGCTCCGGGCGGGGCTGCGAGGCATCGGCGATTTCCAAAAGCAGATCCGCATCCTCGATCTGACGGACGGTGCGCTGGATGCCCTGCGCCTCGATGATGTCATCGGATTCCCGCACGCCGGCCGTATCGACAAGTCGCAGCGGGATGCCGGCGAGATTGATTACCTCTTCGATCGTGTCGCGGGTGGTGCCGGGGATGTCGGAAACGATGGCGCGGTCGAAGCCGAGCAGGCGGTTGAGCAGGGAGGATTTCCCGACGTTCGGCTCGCCGAAAATGACCGTTCGCACGCCCTCGCGGAGGACGCGGCCTTGGTCCGCGGTGGCGAGCAGGGAATCGATGGTTTCGAGGATCCCGCCGATGCGGACGCGGAGCTGGGCGGTGGTCTGGGGATCAATGTCCTCGTCGGGGAAGTCGATCCATGCCTCCAGATGGGCGAGGATGTCCAAGAGTTCGTCTCGGGCGGCGGTGGTGCGTTTCCCGAGAGTGCCCTCAAGCTGCGAGTGCGCGGCGCGGATGGCGAGCCGGGTCTGCGCGGAGATGAGATCCATGATGCCCTCCGCCTGGGTGAGGTCGAGTTTGCCGTTGAGAAAGGCTCGCTGCGAGAACTCGCCGGGAGCGGCGTGGACGGCCCCGCACTCTAGGAAACGGGCCAGCGTTTCCCGCGTTACGAGGATGCCGCCGTGCCCCGCGAACTCCACTGTATCCTCGCCGGTGAAGGAATTCGGGCAAAGGAAAACGGTGAGCAGGCCGTCATCGATCACCGAGCCTGCGGCGTCGCGGATCTTGCAGCGCCTTGCCACGCGCGGCATGGTTGAGGAGGCGATCCCGCCGCAGGCGAGATCCGCGATCTCGATGGCGCGCAGCCCGGAAATACGGATCAGCGAAATGGCACCTACGCCCGTTGGTGAGGCGATGGCGGCGATGGTGGAGCTATGCGCCGAGGCCATTTATGTAACGCGTTGGTGAAAACTAAAAGCAGCGGTAAATCAACTCACCACGCAGTCAATTTAAAGCGTCTCCGAGAGAGCTGTCAATGCGCGTAGGGCCGTTGCGAAATGCGCTTCTTGCCTTGCACCGGCCCTCGGGGACCACTACCTTGCGCGCCCTGCGACAGCCTTATGAAACCTGTTCACATCTACGACACCACCTTGCGCGACGGCACCCAGGGCGAGGGCTTCCAGCTCTCCGGCCTCGACAAGCTGCGGATCGCGAAGCGCCTCGACGAGTTCGGCGTGGACTACATCGAGGGCGGCTGGCCGGGATCGAACCCCAAGGACGTGGAATTTTTCCAGGCGGCGAAATCCATCGGTTTCAAGCACGCCAAGCTCGCCGCCTTCGGCTCCACGCGTCGTGCGAACACGCCGGTGGAAGAGGATCCCCAGGTGAAACTCCTGCTGGAGGCGGAGACCCCGGTGGTGACGATTTTCGGGAAAAGCTGGGAGATGCATGTCACGGAAATTTTGCGCACTACCGTGGAGGAGAACCAGTCGATGATCCGTGAGACCGTCGCCCACCTCGTGAAACACGGCCGCGAGGTGATCTACGATGCCGAGCACTTTTTTGACGGCTACAAGGACTCGCCGGAGCACGCGCTGGCCACTCTTAAAGCCGCCGCCGACGGGGGGGCTGCCTGCCTCGTCCTCTGCGATACGAACGGCGGCACCCTGCCTTCCGAGATCGCGACCATCTGCGCCGCGGTGCATGCCCATCTTCCCACCTCATCCATCGGCATCCACACCCACAATGACTGCGAACTCGCTGTCGCCAACGCGATCGCTGCGGTAAACGCGGGCGCAATCCATGTTCAGGGCACGATCAACGGTTACGGCGAGCGCACGGGGAATTGCAATCTCACCTCCGTCATCCCCATCCTTCAGTTGAAAATGGGGCTGGCGGTGGTGCCGCGCCTCGAAGGCCTGCGCGACCTCTCCTGGTTCGTGGACGACGTTTCCAACAACCCCCATTTCGCCCGCGCCGCCTTCATCGGGCGCACCGCTTTCGCCCACAAGGGCGGCATGCATGTCAACGCCGTCCAGAAGCTCGCCCGCAGCTACGAGCACATCACGCCCGAGAGCGTCGGCAACGAGCAGACCATCCTCGTTTCCGAACTCAGCGGCCAATCGAACATCCTCCTCAAGGCCGAGCAGATGGGCATGCCCATCGAAAAGGGCGCACCCGAGGCCGCGCGAATCCTCGCCCGCATCAAGGAACTTGAGCACGAAGGCTATTCCTTCGAGGCGGCCGGTGGTTCGCTGGAGTTGCTGATCCGCAGGGAGCTGGGGAAATACTTCAAGCCCTTCGAGGCGAACGAATACCACACCAGTTTCCGCCAATACCGCGACGGCCACAAACCCGTCTGCGAGGCCACCGTCAAAGTTAGCGTGAACGACTCCACCGAACTCACCGTCGCGGAAGGTCATGGCGTGGTGAACGCCCTCGACCTCGCCCTGCGGAAAGCGCTGCTACCTTTCTATCCGGAGATCGAGGAAGTCTCTCTCGTCGATTACAAGGTCCGCATCCTCGACGGCCACGACGCCACCGCCGCCAAAACCCGCGTTCTCATCGTCTCCGCCCACGGCGGCGAGACATGGGGAACCATCGGCGTCTCGGAAAACATCATCGAGGCCAGCTGGTTGGCACTCGTCGATGGCATCGACCTCTTCCTTCAGCGGAAAGGCTGAGGGCTTTACCCATCGACACAACGTCCGCGCGCCGATAACATTTGGCATGCGTGTTTTCCTCGCCTGCCTGTTTCTCCCGCTCGCACTCAATGCCGCCGAGCCATCGGGGAAAAAGCCGAACATCCTGTTCATCGCCGTCGATGACCTGAACGACTGGATCCGGCCGCTGGGCGGGCATCCGCAGGTGAAGACGCCGAATTTCGACCGCCTCGCGTCGATGGGGACGACATTCACCAACGCGCATTGCCAGAGCGTGTTGTGCAATCCCTCGAGGACGAGCCTCCTCACCGGACTGCGCCCGACCACGACCGGGGTTTACGGCTTGTCGCCATGGTTCCGTGATGTGCCGAAACTCAAGGATCTCACCACGCTGCCGCAGCATTTCCGCGACAACGGATACCGCACTTACGTCGCTGGGAAAGTGTTCCACGGAAACTATGGCTTCAAGGCGGACGGGCTGGAATGGGACGAGGTCGGCCCGCCGGCGAACGGGGCGCCTTTCCCGAAGAAGAAACTCGTGGACACCCCGGGAAAGACCCCGCTGATGGATTGGGGAACCTTCCCGCACAAGGACGAGGACAAGGACGATTACAAGATCGCGAGTTGGTCGGCGGAGCGGCTTGCTGACATGCCGGATGACAAGCCCTTCTTCCTCGCGACCGGATTTTTTCTACCGCATGTGCCGTGTTTCGCGACGCAGAAATGGATGGATCTCTATCCCGAGGAAACCCTGAAGCTGCCCGAGGTCATCGAGAACGACCGCGCCGATACTCCCCGCTCTTCATGGTGGCTGCATTGGAAACTGCCGGAACCGCGGTTGGAATTTCTCAAGAAAGAGAACCAGTGGAAAAACCTCGTCCGCTCCTATCTCGCCTCGATTTCTTTCATGGATGCGCAGCTAGGTCGCGTGCTCGATGCGCTGGAGAAATCCGGCCATGCCGGGAACACGGTGATCGTGCTCTGGTCGGATCACGGCTTTCACCTCGGCGAAAAGGAGATCACCGGGAAAAACACCCTATGGGAGCGATCCACCCGCGTGCCGCTCATCTTCGCGGGGCCCGGCTCACTGCGTGGAACCAGCTGTGCGGAACCCGTCGAGCTGCTCGATGTTTTCCCCACCCTCTGCGACCTCGCGGGGCTGCCGAAACCCGATGGTCTTGAAGGTCACTCGCTCGTCCCGCAGTTGGAGGACGCTTCGGCTGTCCGGGAGTGGCCGGCCATTTCCAACCACAACCCCGGCAACGACAGCGTGCGCGACGTCCGTTGGCGCTACATCCGCTACATGGACGGCGCCGAGGAGCTCTACGACATGGAGAAAGACCCGAACGAGTTCAAAAACCTCGCAGGCGATCCGTCCTTCGCGGCGGAGATCGCGCGGCTTAAAAAATGGATCCCCACCGAGCAAAAACCGCACGTGTCCGGTAGCCGTGACCGCATCCTCGAATACCGCGATGGCAAACCTTTCTGGGAAGGGAAAGAGATCCAGCCCGACGACAGAATCCCGGAGATCAGCGGCGCGAAATAGAATTTTCCGTTTGTTCGTTTTCAGGGGTTGCGGGTTGGGCATCGCTGCTCCATCAAATGCATACGCATATGGCCGCTACATCCTCCTTCCTGCCCCGCCACATTGGTCCCACCGAATCCGACCAGAACGAGATGCTGGAAAAGGTAGGCCACGGCACGCTGGACGAGCTGATTTCCGAGGCGGTTCCGGGTGGCATCCGCATGGACGGCGATATGGATTTGCCGCCCGCGCTTTCGGAAAATGAGGCGCTGGCATGGCTGCGCGCTTGGATGGGCCGGAACCGAGTGCTGAAAAGTTTCATCGGCCAGGGCTACCACGGCACTCTCACCCCCGGCGTGATCCAGCGGAACATCCTGGAAAATCCCGGCTGGTATACCGCCTACACGCCCTACCAGGCGGAGATCGCGCAGGGCCGCCTGGAGGCCTTGCTGAATTTCCAGACGATGATCACCGATCTCACCGGCTTGGATGTCGCGAACGCCTCGCTGCTCGACGAGGGCACCGCAGCCGCCGAGGCCGTCACCCTCGCGCTCTCCGGGAAGCCGGGCGGGAAATCGCTTTTCGTCTCCGACCGCTGCCACCCGCAGACCATCGATGTGGTGAAAACCCGTTCCGAGCCGCTCGGGTTGGAAGTGATCGTCGGCGACTGGGAAAGCTTCGACCCCGCTTCCGCCGCAGGCCTTTTCGCCGTGATCGTGCAGTATCCCGACACGCGCGGCCGCATCGATGACTTCGCGGATTTTTTCGAGAAATGCCACTCGGCCGGCGCGACGACGATCTGTGCGGCGGACATCCTCGCGCTGACCTTGCTGAAAGCACCGGGCGAGTTTGGCGCGGACATTTGCGTGGGTTCCTCGCAACGCTTCGGCGTGCCGCTCGGTTTCGGCGGGCCGCACGCAGGCTTCATGGCCTGCAAGGACGCGTTGAAACGCAAGATGCCCGGCCGCCTCATCGGCGTTTCCATCGACGCGCAGGGCAAGCCCGCCTACCGCCTTTCCCTCCAGACCCGCGAGCAACACATCCGCCGCGACAAGGCGACCTCCAACATCTGTACCGCGCAGGTGCTGCTCGCCGTGATGGCCTCGATGTATGCCGTCTATCACGGCCCGGAAGGCTTGAGAAACATCGCGCGCGGCGTCCACTCGCAGACGCGCAAGCTCAAGGAAGCGCTCGTTTCCGGCGGATACACGGTCGAGGACGGAGCGTTTTTCGACACGATCATCGTGGCCACGGAAAAAGCCGGGCAGCTCGTTGATGAAGCACCCGATCACGGTTTCAACCTCCGCTTCATCGACTCGGGTCACATCGGCATCTCGCTCGATGAAACCGCCGCCAACGCCGACGTCTGGGCGATCTGCCGCCTCTTCGGCGTTCACACGGAAAGCGCCGCGCCCGAAGGTCACGCATGGGATTCCGCTTCCGACCGCACCTCGAAATTCCTCGCCGCCCCCGCCTTCAACGCCTTCCACTCCGAGACCGAGATGCTGCGCTACATCAAGCGCCTTGAGTCGAAGGATCTCGCGCTCAACGAGTCGATGATCGCGCTCGGTTCCTGCACGATGAAGCTCAACGCCACCTCGGAAATGATCCCGCTGAGCTGGCCCGAGGTTTCCTCGATCCATCCCTTCGCACCGAAATCGCAGACCACCGGCTACGTGGAAATGCTCACACAGTTGGAAAACTGGCTCGCGGAGATCACGGGCTTCGCGGCTGTTTCCCTCCAGCCGAACGCCGGCTCGCAGGGCGAATACGCGGGCCTGCTCGCCATCCGCCGCTACCACGAATCGCGCGGCGAAGGACACCGCGACATCTGCCTCATCCCCGTTTCCGCCCACGGCACGAACCCCGCCTCCGCCGTGATGTGCGGCATGAAGGTCATCGGCGTGAAATGCGATGCCAGCGGCAACATCGACATGGCCGACCTCATCGCCCGCACCGAGGAGCACCGCGCGAACCTCTCCGCGCTGATGGTCACCTATCCCTCCACGCACGGTGTCTTCGAGGAAACGATCCGCGAGATCACCGCGATCATCCACGACGCGGGCGGCCAGGTTTACATGGACGGCGCGAACATGAACGCACAGGTCGGCCTCACCTCGCCCGGCCTGATCGGCGCGGATGTTTGCCACCTCAATCTTCACAAAACCTTCTGCATCCCCCACGGCGGCGGCGGCCCGGGAGTCGGCCCCATCGGGGTCGCGAAGCAGCTCGTGCCTTTCCTTCCCGGCCACTTCGCGTTGGAGGAAAAAAGCCACGCCGTTTGCTCAGCACCCTATGGCAGCGCCTCGATCAACGTGATCTCATGGATGTATATCGCCATGATGGGAGCCGCAGGCCTACGGAAAGCCACCGAAATCGCCATCCTCAACGCGAACTACATGGCGAAGCGGTTGGAGAACTATTTCCCCATCCTCTACACCGGGAAAACGGGATTGGTCGCGCACGAGTGCATCATCGACTGTCGCCCGCTCTCCGACCAATCCGGCATCACCGTGGAGGACATCGCGAAACGCCTCATGGACTACGGCTACCACGCGCCCACCATGTCCTGGCCCGTCACCGGCACGCTGATGATCGAGCCCACCGAATCCGAATCCAAGGCGGAACTCGACCGCTTTTGCGACGCGATGATCTCCATCCACGGCGAGATCATGGATGTCATCGGCGGGAAACTCGACGCCAAGGACAACCCGCTCAAGAACGCCCCGCACACCAGCGGAGTCCTCTGCGCGGACGAATGGCCGCACCCTTACACCCGGGAAAAGGCCGCCTTCCCACTGCCCTACCTCCGCACCCACAAGTTCTGGCCCTCCGTCTCCCGCATCGACAACGTCCACGGCGATCGCAACCTCGTCTGCACCTGCGATTCGGTCGAGGCGTATGCGAGATGAGCGTAGCCGGAGCAGGCGCGTCTCCGCCACCCGCGCAAGAGACTTTTTCACTGCGGTTGGAGACATCCGCAGGAACCCAAGGCGCGGGACGCACCTGCTCCATAGATCCGTGCGGTGAGCCTTTGACCGACGGGCTTTCACGGGGAATACTTTCGCCTGGCCTGATATGTTCGCTGCCCGTTTGCTCTCACTATCTCTCCCCATCCTCGCTACGGCGGGTGCGGCGGAAAAGTTCTCCTTCGGGCGGCCGCTGATGGGGACGAGGTTCAGCATGGTGTGTTACGCAGAGAGCCGCGCCGCCGCGGAAAAAGCCGTGGAGGCCGCGTTCGCGAAAGCGGAGGAGGTCAACGCCGTTGCGTCGGATTACCTGCCGGAAAGCGAGTTGTCGCAGCTTTCCTCAAAACCAATCGGCGCGCCCGTTCGGCTTTCCCCGCTGCTTTTCGATCTGCTGGAGCACTCCCGCCGCATCGCGGAGGCGACCGAAGGAGCCTTCGATCCCACGCTCGGCCCGCTCACGAAACTCTGGCGCGAAACGCGCAGTTCCGGCCGTCTGCCTGATCCCGAAAAGCTCGCCGTTGCCCACGCCGCCAGCGGGTGGCGGCATTTCACGCTCGATCCGGAAGCCCGCACGATCACGTTGCTACGGGAAAACATGGCCTTCGATCTCGGCGGCATCGCGAAAGGCTACGCAGCCGACCGGATGCTCGATTCCCTCGCCGCCGCAGGCATCCGCCAGGCGTTGGTCACGGCGGGCGGAGACATCCGGCTCGGCGAAGCTCCGCCGGGGCGAGGTGGCTGGAACGTAGCGCTGAAAACTTTCGATGTCGGGAAAAACGACGAGATCCTGACCCTTTCCAACGCCGCCGTTTCCACTTCCGGCGATCTCCACCAGTCCGTGGAAATCGAGGGTGTCACCTATTCCCATATCCTCGATCCCGCGACCGGCCTCGGGTTGACGCGCCGCGTTGCGGTCAGCGTGATCGCCGATGAAGCGAAGCTCAGCGATGCCCTCGCCACCGCCGCTTGCGTGCTTGGCTCCGAGGGCACGTTGCGGGGCTTACCCGGCGTGCGCGAAGTGCGCGTCCACAAACCGCAAGAAACCCAACCCGAAGAGAGTAAGACAAGCCCATGAAAACCAGGGCGGATACCACATCAAGACCCTGCTCGCGCCCGTGACTGTAGGGGAAAACCCCTACTACACTTTCAAGCGCGCAGGTTGGGAAAAGGCGAACGCGAGGCCGAGGATAATGTAGGGATCGATGCCGTTTCATCGCCTACTCCCAACGGCCCTTTTGATCCCGCCGACTACATCCTCCCCGCCGATCCTGAGCGTTTGGCAGCTTTCCCATTCGTCGGCCATCGCTTTCACGTTCGGATCGGAAAGCGGATCTTCGAGAGCCGAGATACGGCCAATGGCGTCTTTGATCCGCTCCTTCTGGTCCACTGGCATGCGCTGGATATACTTCACGGCGCGCTTGTGGTAGCTGATCTCCCTCATACTTCGGATGCAGGAACGAACGCGTCACGGTTTCCCGCCCTTGAGTCCGAGAGGGCTTCCGCGAGTTCCCGCTGCTCCTCCTCGTCAAGATCCCAACCGTATGTCTCGGACAGTTCCACAAACAGGCTGTAAGGGATGATCACATCGGATGGATCTCCTTTTTCATCAAGGACGATTTTTTTGTGATGGTCATGCGCGGAGAGCAGCAGTTTCACGGGTGTTTGTCTTGCTGCTTTTTCCGTCATCCGCGTGCATGACGGTTCTCGCGGAATGATTGGCAAAGGCAGGCGAATGCGGCCTATCCATGCCATGAACGTTTTGCAGTAACGCTCAAACCGATTTTTCATTTCCAAACCCCTGACGCCGTCTTACTGGGGGCGCATGCGGATTACGAAATTCACGGGCGGCATGGTGCAGACGAACGGATATCTGGTGGAGACGCCGGAGGGAAATTTCCTGGTCGATGCACCTGCCGGGATCACTGAGTGGGTGGAGGGTAGGGGCGTGCGGTTGGACGCGCTCTATCTGACCCATCAGCATTACGATCATGTCGAGGATGTGGCGGCGCTGCGGGTGATGGGGGTGAAGGTTTTCGCATGGGCGGATTATTCGAAGGATCTGACGCTGGAGGCGTTCGGATCGGGCTGGGGCTTGCCTTCGGTGGAGCCATACGAGGTGGATGTGCTGATCGCGGAGGGGGAAAGTGAAATGTTCGGCACGAAAACGAGGGTGAGCCATGTGCCGGGGCATTCGGCGGACAGCCTCACGTTTTACATTCCGGATGCGGGCGTCGTCTTTGCGGGCGATGCGCTGTTCGCGGGTTCCGTGGGGCGCTGCGATCTGCCGGGCGGGAGTTTCGAGCTGCTGCTCGCCGGGATCGAAAGGGAGTTGCTTTGCCTGCCGGATGAGACCCGCGTGCTTTCCGGGCATGGCGGGGAAACTACGATAGCCCGCGAGAAAGCGACGAACGGTTATCTCCGTTGAGGCTCACTCCTCGACCACGCGAGCCTTCGGCGGCGGAGCAAGCAGGAGATCGTTCTGCTCTTCCGGAGGGGAGGTGAAATGGACGTTTTCCCAAACCGTCTTGTCGATCGGTCCCGTGCCCCGGAACTGGAACAGTCCGTAAAACGGACGCAGCGGCAGGGTGATGAGGCCGAGCAGGCCGCGTGCATTGAGGCGTGCGGTGAAATCGATGGTTCTCGCCGTGAGATCCACCTCGCCATCGCCGGTGAAGGTGACCGAAGTCGTGGCACTCTGGAAATCGCGTGTGCGGAGTATGCCTTCGCGGATGTCGAAGGTGCAGAAGGCCGCATCCGCCCGCTCGAAGCCGGCGCGTTTGTCATCGAGGACTTTCGATGCGACGCCGGAGAGCGGGCCGAAGATGGGTACGGAGAAAAGCTCCGCTTCCTCCAGGGCGACCAGTCCCCCGCCGTTCAGCGTGGTGACATCGCCTCGGTTGATTGCGAATTCAATGCGGCCGGTGAGCAATCCGCCCCCTTTCATTTCGAAACCGTAGGTGGAGGAAAGGCCGGGCATAGCGAGCTTCGACCAGGTCAGCTCGCCGGAAAGCTTCGACTTCCCGGAGTGAAGCAGGTCACCGGCGACCGTGCCATCGAAGGCGCCCGCCGAGAGTCCCGAGATGCGCACCTCCCCGCCGCGCATGTTTACGGTGGCTTCGGGTTCCAGCAGGGTGACGTTCTTTCCGAGGAATCTGTAATCCGCCTTGCCGGGGGTGCTGAATTTCACGGTGAGATCGGTGCGGCCTTGCGGCGTGACATCGATGACGCCCGATCCGCTGAGCGTAGGCGGCGTATGGAAGCGGTACTGTTCCAGGTCATCGGCGATCTTCGGCGCGAAAAACCGCACCATCGGGGCCGCCCACATGTCACCTTTCACATCCTCGACACCGACCGTTTTCGTGGCCGCATCATAGCGTATCCTCCCCACCGTGGCCGATCCCCGCTTCGGGCCGCTGAACGCGCGGCGCAGGGCGTAGTCCCTGTAGTCGAAGGTCACGGAGCCATCCCAAAAATCGAGTTCATGGTGGTTCACGGAAAAATGCGCCCCGCCGGAGATGACGGGCACGCCGCGATAGGAGAGGTTCTTCAACGTGCCGTGGCCGGTGTATGCCCAATCAAAGCGATCACGGATGTCGAACGCGCCCTCGATGAAAATTTCGGTGAACGGGCTCTCGTTTTCCGTGAAATCGGCGATCACATGCTCAAGCGGCTGTCCGATGAAAAAGGGTTCGTAGAGCGGGACCGGAAGGGTCGTATGTAGGGCGACGCGTACCTTGCTCCCTTCCATCAGGAGTTTCCCTTCCGCCGTGCCGTCGGGCCGCACAAGCCTGATGTCGCGCAGGAAAAGCCTGCCATCCTGCCAGGAGAACCATGTCTCCAGGGTGTCGAAGCTCACGCCCCGGAACATCACCGATTCGAATCCCGCATGCCCGGTCAGGTTCATCTTCGGATGCGAAGGCTCGCTCAGATCCACGTCACCGGCGGCCTCGATGCGCTGGCCGCCACCGATGAGCAGCCCGCCCTTCAACGGGGTGTCGAGCCACGATTTCAGCAGTCGCGGGATGTCGATGGAGGACTCTACGTCGAAGCGCCCCGTGCGGTTGTAAAGATGGTAATCCGCATGGCCGGAAACGGTTCCGCGCGCGTCCTTTGCGGAAAAGGAGGAGATTTCCAGCAGGTATCCGTTAAGCGAACCCTCGGCGCTAACATCGGTCAGGCGGTATTGTTTTTTCTCGACCGAAGGTGCGTTGATCCGGAAGTCCGCGCGCAGGGATTTCCTGTTGGATAGGTTGCCGCCCAGCTCCACCTGAACGGTCGGCGGCGTCTGCGTTCCGAAATCCCAGTGCTCCATCTCCTCGATGATGCGGGCGATCATTTCCCTTCGCCGCCCCTCGCTTTTATCGTCC
The DNA here is from genome assembly GCA_027485615.1 of Verrucomicrobiaceae bacterium. Lineage (GTDB taxonomy): Bacteria > Verrucomicrobiota > Verrucomicrobiia > Verrucomicrobiales > Akkermansiaceae > Luteolibacter. Next base: position 22,098 of record JAIXQS010000067.1, on the reverse strand, counting down.
TCTTCCTTCTGGCCCGAGACAACCCTGTCGAACAGGTTCGCGGTGAGCGCGAGCTTGATGCCGCCGACCTCGCCGCGCGCGTCTCGGATCTCGATGGTGCGCTCCCCGCCCAAGATGACGGTGCCGTACAGCCCGGTGAAATCCAGCGAATCGCCGGAGGGGTTCTCCGCATCGACGGGAAGCGAGAGGTGCGCGTTGCGAAGCTCGGCTTTCCTCAACCGGAACTCGCCGCGCGCGAGACGCGCGTTGTCGAGGACGAGCCGCACTCGTTCGAAGCGCGAGATCTCATGGACACGCTCCGGCTCCGCGTAGACGCGCACGTTTTCCGCGACGAAGCCCCGCAGCGGAACGTAGGTGAGCGATGCGATCTGTACGTGCACCCCGCGCCTTGAAATTTCTTTTTCGATGGCCTCCCGCCACTCCTCGGGCAGGCCGGTCTTGTTCGCCCAGTAGAGTGCGCCCGCAGCTAGCGGGATCAGCGCGAACAGCAGCAGCCAGACGGCGGTGCGGAGGTTTCGGACGAGGTGAAAACGGAACATGGCGGAGGGCGCGGCTAAGGTATCACACCCGCGGCGCGAAATGAAAAGAAAGCCTCACGACCCGCTGCGGGGCGACCGATGATGACATGGTCGAGGAATTTGACCTGCATCACCTCCGCCGCTTTCAGGAGGTTTTCGGTGACGCGGTAGTCGGCGCGGCTGGGGGTGGGATCGCCGGAGGGGTGATTGTGGATGAGGATGAAACCGTATGCGTTACGGGAGACTACGGGGCGCAGGATTTCGCGGGGATGGGCGGCGGTTTCGTTCACCGAGCCGGCGGATACAGTGGTCGTGCTGGTGTGCATGAGGCGCGAGTCCACCGTGACCACGAGCGCCTGTTCGCTGGGAAGGTTGCCCATCTGGTGAGCGAAGTGGCCGTAAATCAAATCCGGCGTATCCAGCGGCTGCGAGCGGATCTTTTCCCGGGCGACCCGAATCCCCAGCTCGAATGCGGCTGCCAGCTTGCACGCCTTCGCCAAGCCGATGCCCTTGTTGTTCATGTATTCCGCGACAGGCAGCCGCCCTAATTCCTGTAGCCCGCCGTATTTCTCCAGCAAGTCGCCCGCCACCTGGATCACGTTCCGCCCCACCACGCCGGAGGTCAGGAAAATCGCCATGAGCTCCGCGTTGCTCAACGAAGGCGCGCCATACTTGTAGATCTTCTCGCGCGGGAGATCGGAATCGGCGGAATCATTGAGCAAAGCCATGGTGTTTATTCGATGTTCTGGATCTGCTCGCGCAGCTTTTCCAACTCCGTCTTCGCTTCCACCACCATTTGCGCGACGAGCGCGTCGTTGGCCTTGGAGCCGATCGTGTTGAACTCGCGGAAAAGTTCCTGACAGAGGAAATCGAGCGAGCGGCCCGCCGCTTCGGGGGCGTCGATGTAGCCGTGGAATTTCGCGAAATGGGAATGCAGGCGGGTGATTTCCTCGGAGATGTCGCAGCGGTCGGCGAAGAGCGCGATTTCGCGGACGAGGCGCTCGTCGTCCAGCTCGAACGGGATGCTGAGGTCGGAGAGGCGTTTCATCAGCAACTCCCGCTGCTTGACGGGGCGCGAGGGCGCGTGATCCGCGATGATCTGCGTGAAGGCCATGAGCTGGCCGAGGCGTGCGAGGAAATCCTCGCGCAGGTGACTGCCCTCCTCCGCACGCATCGCGTTCAGGTTTGCGAGCGCCTGCTCGAGCGCGGGCGATATCACTTCCCATGCCTCATCGGGATCGGTGGTCTCCGCTTCGCCGATTTCCATGATGCCCGGTTGCCGCAGGAAATCCGCCGGTGTTGGTAAAAGTTGCCGCCCGATGATCATCGAGAGATCGGCAAACGCGGATTCGAACGAACGCGCCAGCACGGGGTTGATGCGGATCTGGTCGGAGATCTCGCCGTCGAGCCTTTCCAGTTTGATCGAGAGTTGCACCCGCCCGCGCGAGATGTGGGGAAGCGTCGCCTGCCGCACGCGGCCTTCGAGGCTTTGGATCTGGCGCGGCAGGTTCGCCACGATCTCCGCCTGTTTCCGGTTGACCGAGGCCGCCTCAACGCTCGCCGTCCATCCCCCGGTGTTATGGGTTCCACGGCCGAAGCCGGTCATTGATTGCATGGCCGCAATTCAAAAGCCCCGGTGGCGGCTTGTCGATTGTGGACTTGCCATCAGGATTCCTCAGCCCGGATATCCTGGATGATGATCTGGAGAGTGGTTTTGCCCTTGAAAGTGTTGCGGTCGATGGTGAACGCGATATCCCACGGCAGCTCCGGCAGCTCATGCTCGCCGCCTCCGAAGAACACGGCGTCCTGCTCATGGTAGCCCTGGCGAAGCATGAGGCGCAGGTGCTTGTTCTTCATGTGGAAGGGCGGGCGGCTCAGGCCAACCCCGCGCGCGACGAACACCGGCTGCGGGTTGCCGTTTCCGAAAGGCTGGAGCAGCTCGTAGCTCGCCAGGAAATCCAGGGAGAGCTGCGCGAAGGTGATCTCCGCGTCATAGGTCAGTCTCGGCATCCGCTCCTCCTCGCTGCTGTTTTCCAGAACGTATTCCGCGAAGTGTTTCCGGAAATCCGCCATGTTCTCCTCCCGGATCGAGAGGCCCGCGGCCATCGCGTGACCGCCGCCCGCAATCAGGTCGCCGGAGCAGGCGCGGATCGCCTCGACCAGCGACACGCCGGGGATGGAGCGACCCGATCCCTTGCCGACGCCGTTTTCGTCAATCGCGATCACAAAGGTGGGCTTGTGGTATTGCCGCATCAAACGCGAGGCCACGATGCCGACCACGCCATGGTGCCAGTCCCGCGAGCCAAGCACGATCACGGGATTGTTTTCCATGTCGATGTCTGCGGAAAGCTCGGCCGCCGCCGCCTTGCGGATTTTGGTCTCCACATCCTGCCGCTTGCGGTTGTAAGCATCAAGTTTCTGTGCCAGATCCCCGGCGGTGGCGCGGCAATCGGTGTTCAGCGCGGCGAGCGCGTCCTCGGGGAAATCCATGCGTCCGGCGGCGTTGATCCGTGGCCCGATCCGGAACCCGACATCGCCCGCCGTGGGATTCCCATTCATTCCTGTGATCTCTTGCAGCGCACGTAGCCCCGGATTCAGAGTCCCGCGCAGAGCCTTCAGCCCGTGGCGCACGATCAGCCGGTTTTCCCCCACCAGCGGTACGATGTCCGCAATGGTAGCCACCGCCACGAGATCGAGCAGCCCTTTCAGATCGAGGTCAACGGGACGCTCCTTCATCAGCGCGTGGCCGATTTTCCACACCACGCCCGCCGCGCAGAGGTAGGTGAAATCCTCACCGCACTTCGGGTTTACGATCGCCGCGCAATCCGGCCTCCCCGTCGGGTTCGGCTCGTGATGATCCGCGATGATCACATCGATCCCCATTTCCCGCAGGTGCGCGACCTCGGCGGTGGAAACCGTGCCACAATCCACCGAGATCAGCAGATCCGGCTTCGCGCCCTCCGCGAGGCAGCGCTCTATGGCCGCGAAGCTCAGCCCGTAGCCCTCCGCCCCCCGGCGCGGCACGAACGCCCTCGGCTCCAGTCCGTAGGCGCGGAGGATTTTCGTCATCAGCGTGATCGAGGAAATCCCGTCCACATCGTAGTCGCCGAAGATGCAGACGCTATCCTTCCGATCCGCCGCCTCTAGGATACGCGTGACGGCGGCGCGCATGTCGGGCATCAGGAAAGGGTCGCTCAGATCCTTGAGCTTCGGGTGCAGGAAGGCCTCCAGCGCCTCGCCCTCAGGGATGCCGCGTTGGCGCACGAGGTGACGGAGGATTTCCGGGAAACCCTCATCCGCCGCGCGCCCGTTTGGTAAAAAGGGCTCGCCGCGTATCACCCATCGGAAAGCCGTCGCGCGCATGAACATTCGCACCTTGCATCCCATCACAACATCGGACAAGGGCGGATGTGTAGCCCCCCCTAATTCAACCGGATCCCCGTCTCCGTCTGGGTCACCAGCCGCTTTTTCAGGAGCGCGCCGAGAGTTTGCTTGAAGGTGCGTTTGGAGACGCCGAGTTCCTCGTAGATTTCCGCGGCGGGGCTTTTGTCGGTGAGCGCCCAGAAGCCGCCGCGGGCGACGAGTTCTCCCATGATCTGCTTTTCGAGGTCATCGACTCGCTCGCGGCCGGGAGGCTGGAGGGAGAGGTCGATCTTTCCGTCGTCGCGTAAGGCGGCGATCCAGCCCTTGAGTTTCTCGCCCTGTGCGAGATCCTGGAAAACTTCGTTAGCGAAGATGAGGCCGGTGTGAGTGTTGTTGACGATGGCTTTGTAGCCCATCGGGGTTTTCCCATAGACGGTGAGTTCCACCTCTTGGCCGTGCTCGAAATCGGCGGGTGTGAGATCGATGTGACGGGCGATGCGGGTGGTGGCGACGATGCGGCGGCTTTCCTCATCGACTAGCACTTTGACGAGATACTTTTTGCCGACCTCCATGCGTGTCTTCTGCTCGCGGAAAGGGACGAGCAGATCCTTCGGCAAGCCCCAATCGAGGAACGCACCGACGGGTGTGATGGCGATGCAGGCGAGCTTCGCGAACTGCCCGGGCATGGCTCGCGGTTGCTTGAGCGTGGCGACGAGCCTGTCCTCGGAATCGAGGTAGATGAACACGTCCACCAACGCGCCGATCGCCCATTCCTTCGGCATCTCCCGGCGCGGCAGGAGGATTTCGCCGAGGTTCTGGGCGTCGAGGAAAAGGCCGACCGGCTTTTCCCGCAGGACGGTGAGGGATGCTCTGGTGCCGATGGTGATCATAAAGAGGAATTTTCACCGCAAAGGCGCGGAGGTCGCGGAGGGGCGCGGAGCTTGGGTTGTGATGATTTTTTTCATTTGTCCTGAAGAGCTGCATCGTGCTGGCTCCGCGTCCCTTTGCGACCTCTGCGCCTCCGCGGTGGAAACGATTACCCCCACCCTACGGCGTGAAGTCCTTGGGCGCGATGATGATTTTCTCGACGGGGTGTTTCGTGACGATGTTGCCCTGGCTGCCGCGGGCCTTGATGCCGAACTCGGCGAAGTGGACGGGGCGGGTGAGGTTGCGGAGGCGGAGGCCGGACTTCATGTGGACGATGAGCATCTGGGCGGAGCTTTCCTCGTTGCTGGCGTGCCATTTGAAATAGAGCACCTTGCTGCCGGGCGTGCCTTTCGTGAGGTCGTATTCCTTGTCGCGCGTGGTGCCGCCGACGGTGAAGCGCTTGGCCATGACGTTGCCGTCCTTCCCGTCGCGGTAGATCATCGAGTAGATCAGATCCTCGTCCTTGCGGAAAACGGCGACCCGCAGCGGGCGCGGGCCGACGAAGAATTTATCGGCGACCTTGATGACCTTCATCTTGCCGTCGGCGGTGAAGACGATCACGTCGTCGAGCATGGAGCATTTCTCCAGCGGCTCCTCTTTCTTGAGGGAGGTGCCGGCGAAGCCGTTCTTTGTATCGATGTAAAGGGTCTCGGTGGCGGCGGCGACCTGGGTGCGGTCCACGCGGTCGAAGCTGGAGATTTCGGTGAGGCGCTGGCGGTCTTTGCCGTATTTTTTCCCGAGCTGCTCGTACCAGCGGATCGTGAATTTCGTGAGCTGCTTGAGGTTTTTCTCGGTCTCGTCGATCTCCGCCTCGATGGCGCGGATCTCCTCGTCGGCCTTGAAGGAATTGAACTTGGAAATGCGCTTGATGCGGATCTCGGTGAGGCGGACGAGGTCGTCCTCGGTGACCTCGCGTTTCAGGAGCTTCTTGAAAGGGGTGAGGCCGTCATCAATGGCCTTGAGCACGGCCTCCCAGGTTTCGCATTCCTCGATGTCGCGGTAGATGCGGTTCTCGATGAAAATTTTCTCCAGCGAGGAGAAGTGCCACTTGTCTCCGAGCTCGGTGAGGCGGATTTCCAGCTCCATGCCGAGCAGGGTTTTCGTGAAATCCGTGGTGCGGCGGAGGATTTCCGTGACGCCTAGGAAGGCGGGCTTGCCATCGACGATGACGCCGGCGTTCGGCGAGATGCTGAGTTCGCAATCGGTGAAGGCGTAGAGCGCGTCGCGCATGGTTTCCGGCTCGGCTCCCGGCGTGAGATAGACTAGGATGTCGGCGTGGGCGGCGGTGTTGTCATCGATCTTCTGGATCTTGATCTTGTTCTTTTCGGCGGCGGCGACGATGGAATCCATGACCCCGCCGGTGGTGGTGCCGAAGGGGATTTCCGTGATGCGGAGGATGCCTTTTTTCTCGATGTCGATGCGGGCGCGGCAGCGGATTTTTCCGCCGCGGAGGCCGTCGCGGTAATCGCTGGCGTCCATGATCCCGCCGGTGGGGAAATCGGGCACAAGCTCGAAGGGTTCCTTCCGCAGGTGCGCGATGGCGGCGGTGACGAGCTCGTTGAAATTGTGCGGCAAAATCTTGCACGCGAGTCCGACGGCGATGCCCTCCACGCCCTGTGCGAGGAGCAGGGGGAATTTCATCGGCAGGGTGAGCGGCTCCTGGTTGCGCCCGTCGTAAGAGGGCAGCCATTTCGTGGTCTTGGGGTTGAACGCCACTTCCAGCGCGAACTTGGTGAGCCGCGCCTCAATGTATCGTGGAGCCGCCGCGCCGTCGCCGGTGAGGGTGTTTCCCCAGTTCCCCTGGCAGTCGATCATCAGGTCTTTCTGGCCGAGCTGCACCATCGCGTCGCCGATCGACTGGTCGCCGTGTGGATGGTATTTCATCGTGTTTCCGACGACGTTGGCGACCTTGTTGTAGCGGCCGTCGTCCAGCTCGCGCATGGAGTGGAGGATGCGGCGCTGGACGGGTTTCAGGCCGTCGTGAAGGTGCGGGACGGCGCGTTCCAGGATCACGTAGCTGGCGTAATCGAGGAAATAATCGGAATACATCGCGCCAAGCGAGGCGTGTTGGTCCGGGGTGTTGCTCATGTAGAAATGTGCTAGTGGACTCGCCGCCGCCGCGCAAGCCCCGCGTGACAGGAATGTCGCGTAAGGGGGTTTCGGACAGCTTGCGTCCGCTGCCGGGGCGGCTAGCTTCGGGGAATGAGCGATACGAAAATCGGTAGGCGCGACTGGTTAAAACTCGGCGGGCTTGGCGGTGCTGCCGCCTTGCTGGGCGGCTGCGGGAAACCGGCGGGTGGCGGGAAAGGGGAAGTGCGCGGCATCGTGTTCATGGTTTCCGATGGCATGAGCAACGGCGTGCTGACCATGGCGGAGAATTTCTCGCAAATCGTCCGTGAAAAGGGGACGCGTTGGTGGGAACTCATCAACGATCCGGCCTCCGCGCGCGGGTTCATGGAGAACAGCTCGGCGAACTCCTACGTCACCGATTCCTCCGCCGCGTCCTCGGCGTGGGGCGGGGGAGTGAAAATCAACAACGGCGCGGTCAACATCCGCCCGGACGGATCTGAATCCACGCCTATCCTCCGCCACCTCAAAAAGCTGGGCCGCCGTACCGGTCTTGTCTCCACAGCTACAATCACCCACGCCACACCCGCCGGTTTCGCCGCCGTCACCGCCAGCCGCGATGACGAGCATCTCATCGCCCCGCAATACCTCGGCGTCGTCGATCTCATCATGGGCGGCGGGATGAATTTTTTCAGCGCGGAGAAACGTGTCGATTCCCGCGACGGGCTCACGCCCTACGCGAAGGCCGGATACGAGCTGATCGAAGACCGCGACGCCCTGCTGAAATCGAAGTCCGACAAGGTGCTCGGCCTTTTCAGCGGCGGCCACATCCCCTTCGAGGTGGATCGCCTCAACAGTAAGGAACTCGCTGCGAAGACCCCCACGCTCGCCGAAATGTCAGAAGTGGCGCTGAAAAACCTGCTCGGCCATCCCGAGAAATTTTTACTCCAGATCGAGGGGGCGCGCATTGACCATGGTGCTCATGCCAATGACATCGCGGGCCTGCTCTGGGATCAGCTCGCGTTCGACGACGCCCTGGCGAAGGTCTTGGAAATGACCGCCGGGCGCGATGATATCCTCGTGATTGTCACCAGCGACCATGGCAACGCGAACCCGGGCCTTAACGGCACAGGAAATGATTACACGGATTCGAACAAGGCCTTCGCAAGCATTTCCCGGATGACATGTTCCTATGAAAAGCTTTTCGAGGATTGGGGGCGTTCGCCCGACAATACCGCGGATCGCCTCGCCTCGATGATCAAGGAAAGGCTGGGTTTTTCCCTCACAGAAAAGCAAGCCGCCGAACTCTACGCCAGCATCACAACCGGCGTGGTTTCCGAGTGGAGCGAGCAGCTCGACAACCCCCACGGCCTGCTTGGACAGTTCGCGGGGAACCATACGGGCATCGGCTGGACGGGCACTTCGCACACCTCGGATCCGACGATGATCTCCGCCATCGGCCCGCAGTCGGAGCGTTTCTCCGGCATCGTCCCGAACCAGGAAGTGCACCGTCATTTCCTGGAACTGCTCGGATAAACTCAGAAACCGCGCATATCCCGCGATCCTGCCGGGTATCCTTGCTCCTTGGCATCCGATCCGCTTGAATGCATCCGTTATGAAAACTAAAGGAACAACTTTCGAAGTTTTGCAAAAATGGGTCGATGAAACGGCGGCGCTCTGCCAACCCGACAGCGTGGAATGGTGCGACGGCTCGCAAGAGGAATGGGATCGCCTGACGCAACTCCTCTGCGACAACGGCACGTTTACCCGCCTGAATCCCGAGAAACGCCCCAATTCTTTCCTCGCCCGCTCCACCACCTCGGATGTCGCCCGCGTGGAGGAGCGGACTTTCATCTGCACGAAACGCCCCGACGAAGCCGGCCCGACCAACAAGTGGGCGGATCCCACGGATATGAGGAAACTGCTCACGGAAAAATTCACCGGCTCGATGAAAGGCCGCGTGATGTATGTGATCCCGTTCTGCATGGGCCCGCCGGATTCGCCGCTTGCCAAGATCGGCGTGCAGCTCACCGACAGCGCCTACGTGGTGGTGAACATGCGCATCATGGCGCACATGGGCGCGAGGATTCTGAAACGGCTGGAGGACGAGATTTCCGGCGCGGTTCCGAAAAAACGCGACGGCCACGGCCAATACATCAAATGCCTCCACTCTGTCGGCGCACCCCTTTCCGCAGGTGAAACGGATGTCCCTTGGCCCTGCAACGACGACAAATACATCTCCCACTTCGTCGATTCCCGCGAGATCATGTCCTACGGCTCCGGCTACGGCGGCAACGCCCTGTTAGGGAAAAAATGCCTCGCGCTGCGCATCGCGTCGAACATCGCCCGCGAGCACCGCTGGATGGCGGAGCACATGCTCATCCTCGGACTCCACGCGCCGGACGGCACCACCACCTATCTCACCGCCGCTTTCCCCTCCGCCTGCGGGAAAACGAACCTCGCCATGCTTGAACCGCCGAAACCCTACGCGGATTTGGGTTGGAAAACCTCCATCGTCGGCGATGACATCGCGTGGATCTGGCCTCACGAGGACGGCAAACTCCATGCCATCAACCCGGAAACGGGCTTCTTCGGCGTCGCCCCCGGCACGAACTGGGAGTCGAACCGCATCGCCATGGAGTCGATGACGGCAAACGCCATTTTCACCAACGTCGCACTCACAGACGACGGCGACGTCTGGTGGGAAGGCCTTACCAAGGAGGCTCCCGCCCACCTCACCGATTGGACAGGCCAGGACTGGACGCCCGGCTGCGGTCGTCCCGCCGCGCACGCGAACTCCCGCTTCACCGCCCCCGCCCACCAGTGCCCGACCATCGACCCCGAATGGCAGAACCCCGACGGCGTGCCCATCGCGGGCGTCATTTTCGGCGGCCGCCGCGCGACTACGATGCCTCTCGTATATCAGGCATTCAACTGGAGCCACGGCGTCTATGTCGGCGCGACGATGGGCTCGGAAATGACCGCCGCCGCCGCGGGGACGATCGGCAAGGTGCGCCGCGATCCGATGGCCATGCTGCCCTTCTGCGGCTACAACATGGGCGCGTATTTCGGCCACTGGCTGGAGATGCAGCGCTACCTTACCCACCTGCCGCGTTTCTTCCATGTGAACTGGTTCCGCAAGACCCCCGAGGGGAAATTCATGTGGCCGGGCTTCAGCGAGAACATGCGTGTGCTCGAATGGATCGTGAACCGCTGCAAGGGCAGCGCGGCCGGTCACGAAACCCGCATCGGCTGGACTCCGGATTTCGCCGATTTCAACACCGACGGCCTGGAGGATTTCTCCGAAGCGGATTTCGAGACGGTGATGAAATTCGACCGCGCGGAATGGCGCGCCGAACTCGTTTCCCAAGGCGAACTCTTCATCGACCTCTACGATCACCTGCCCAAGGAACTCATCTTCCAACGCGAGTTGCTGGCGGCCAGATTGGTCTGAATCTCCCTGAAAGCCGATTTGTCACCACTAGGCTTGCGTTTCCGGAACTGACTTTCCAAGCTGTCCGCATGCATCCTGATGTCGAGAAATTGGTTGAGGCCGGTAAGATACCGAAGCCTGTCGGAGAACGCCTGTCACAGCTCGCCCCGGGGAATTTCTGCCTCCACAAGTCCTTCGGAGCCGGAAAAATCACCGCCTGGGACTTCGGCGGGAAGAAAATCACAGTCGATTTCGAGAGATCCAGCGCCCAGGAGATGGATCTCCAGTTCGCGATGCAGAAGACCGAGTGGATCGCGCCGGACGACTTCCGCGCGGTGAAAATCGAGCAGATCGAGGAGCTGCGGAAACTCGCGAAGGTCGATTCGGTGGCGCTCGTCGTCCACATTCTGCAAAGCCACGGCGGCATGATCACCGGCGAAGCCATTGAGGCCTTGGTGAGCGGCACGGTGATCCCGGAGAAGGATTACAAGAAGTGGTGGGATGCGACGAAGAAGGCCGTGAAAGAGAGCCGCAAGGCGGTCGTGCCGACGAAGCGCACGGAGCCCATCGTGCTGCGCGATTCCGGCATCACCCCTGCGCAGGCGCTGCTCGCGGATTTCGAGGCATCCAAGGACATCAAGGGTATGATCAAGGCGCTGGAGGCCATTGCGGCCGACATCGGCGCGTTCGAGCAGGATACCGCAGCCCTCAAGCAGCTCATCATGGACATCGACGACGGCGCGAAAAAGGCCGCCCGCGTCCAGCTCGGCCAGGCGATGCAACTCATCGCCGCCCGTGATGAGGTGATCGGCGGTAGCAAGGCGCTGGAACTCGACCCCGGTGCCGTCCGCCTCAGTGATCTCATCGCCGGTTCCGATCTCGGCAAGATCGCCGAGGAACTCGTCAACCTTCCCTCCACACGCCAGCGCGCCGTTTACGAGGCGTTCGGCACCGCTTTCGGCGACGCATGGATTTCGAAAATCGTCACGGTGTTCGACAAGGTCGGCGCACGCGGCGTGACGGAGATCGCCCGCATCCTCGGGGAAAACAACGGTATGTCCGCCCTCACCGATCACGTCGGCTCCGCCCTAGCACGTCGCGCCCTCGGCCCGGACGCGTTGATCTGGGTCTGCCGCGAGCGCAAAGGAGCTTCGGAATCGGTATTCGGAGCGGATGTCGGAGCCTCCATCCTCAACCTCCTCGAAAACGACCACCTTTCCGACGGCCCGCGGAAAACGTCCCGCCTCCAAACCCTGCTCACCGAGGACAAAGCCCTGCTCTCCGACCTTGTGGAGGGCATGGATCTCAACGAGGCGCGCAACTTCGCCCGCCGCCTGCTCGACTGCCCGGTCTTCGGCGATCTTGAGAAGAAATCCCTGATGGCGCGCATCATCAAGGTGCGCCCGGAAACGGTGGAACTCGTTTCCGGCCAGAACGCCGCGAAACGTGAGGAGCCGCTGCTCGTTTCATGGGGCTCCCTCGACAAGAAGAAGAACGAACTCGAGGAACTCATCCGCGAGAAAATCCCGCAGAACCTCCAGGACGTGAAGATCGCCCGCTCCTACGGCGACCTCCGCGAGAACTTCGAATACAAGTCCGCCAAGGACATGGAAAAATTCCTCGCCCACCGCCGCGCCGCGTTGGAGCGTGAAATCGCGCTCGCCCGCGGCACCGATTTCAAGGGAGCCGATACCAAGACGGTCAACATCGGAACCGTCGTCGTCCTCGCCGATGAAACCGGCGTGGAGCAGACAATCACCGTGCTCGGCGCTTGGGATTCCGATCCCGATAAAAAGGAGGTCTCCTACCTTTCCGAGGTCGGCAAGGCGCTGATGGGACTCTCCGTCAGCGATGATGCGAAAGTCCGCAATGTCGAAACGGAGCAAATGCAGACGTTGACGATCAAGTCGATCTCCGCTTATCACGCGTGAGGGAGAGTTTTTTCCCAAACCAGAAACTTAACAACATGGATCTTACCACCATCGTAGAAATCAGGGGCCGCGAGGTCATCGACTCACGCGGAAACCCGACCGTCGAGGTTGACGTTTACCTCGAGGGCGGAGCAATGGGCCGCGCAGCCGTTCCTTCCGGCGCATCCACCGGCGAGCATGAGGCGCACGAGCTTCGCGACGGCGATAAAAACCGCTATCTCGGAAAAGGCGTGCTGAAGGCCGTCGAGGCTGTCAACGAAACCATCGCCGCCGAGTTGCTTGGCTTCGATGCCACGGAGCAGGCCGCCATCGACGCCACGATGATCGAGCTCGACGGAACCCCGAACAAGAAGAAGCTCGGCGCGAACGCCGTGCTTGGAGTTTCTCTCGCCGTCGCCAAGGCCGCCGCCAACCAGCTCGGCGTGCCGCTCTACAAATACCTCGGCGGCCCGAACGCGAAGGTGCTTCCTGTCCCGATGATGAACATCATCAACGGCGGCGCGCATTCCGACGCCCCGATCGACTTCCAGGAGTTCATGATCATGCCCATCGGCGCACCGACCTTCCGCGAAGGTCTGCGCTACGGTGCGGAGGTTTTCCACTCCCTCAAGAAAGTCCTGCACGACCGCGGCCTCTCCACCGCTGTCGGCGACGAAGGCGGTTTCGCCCCTGTCCTGAAAGACGCGGACGACGCCCTCGCTACCATCTGCAAGGCCATCGAGAAGGCCGGTTACAAGGTCGGTGAGGACATCGCCATCGCGCTTGATGTCGCCGCTTCCGAGTTCTACGACAAAAAGAAGAAAAAATACGTCTTCAAGAAGTCCGACAAATCCGTCAAGTCCGCCGAGGAACTCGTCGCCTACTACGCGAAGCTCCAGAAGAAATACCCGATCATCTCGATCGAGGACGGCTGCGACGAGAACGACTGGGCCGGCTGGAAAATCATTACCGAAAAGCTCGGCAAGACCACCCAGCTCGTCGGCGATGACCTGTTCGTCACCAACTCCAAGTTCCTCCAGAAGGGTATCGACCTCGGAGTTGCGAACTCGATCCTCGTGAAAGTGAACCAGATCGGCTCGCTCACTGAGACCTTCGACGCCGTCGAACTCGCCAAGGAAAACGCCTACACCGCCGTCCTTTCCCACCGCTCCGGCGAGACCGAGGACAGCACGATCGCCGACCTCGCCGTCGCCACGAACTGCGGCCAGATCAAGACCGGCTCCATGTCCCGCTCGGACAGGATCGCGAAATACAACCAGCTCCTCCGTATCGAGGAAGAGCTGGGCGATGACGCGGTTTACGGCGTCTCCAAGCTCAAGGTGCTCAAGAAGTGACCGTGGCGGCAACGCGGAAGTGAGCTTTGCGAGCTGATCACCCGAACGCGAAGCGCATCTCTGCATGGACGGAGTCAATCTCCGGTCGCCGTTGTATCCCTCAAAAAAGCCCCGGCCCAGAAAGCCGGGGCTTTTCCGTGCGGACTACCCGCCACGGACAATCTGAACCGGCGTCCCCACCGGCGTCACTTCGTAGAGCTTCGCCACGAATTCCTTCGGCAGGCGGATGCATCCATGGGACAGCGGCGTCCCGGGCTTGGCGATCTCCCCGGCATGGAGGCCGATGCCGTAGGACGTGATCCGCATCCAATGATGCATTTCCGCACCGCGATACTCATGCCCGCTCGGCACGGGTGTGCTCGGCTTGGCGCTCGGTATGGCCACTTTTCCCTCCGCATCGGCGATCCATCCGTAGCGGTTCGATACCTTCAGCGGCATTTTCTCCGTGACCTTGTAATGACCCGCCGGTGTGGAATGCCCCTCGCGCCCTGTGGATACGAGTGACCAGCCGATCTGTTTCCCGCCGCGAAGGTATTCCGCCTTTTGTTCCTTGAGATCGATACGGATTCTCAACGGCCCGCCTTTGCCGTCATCCTCCCATTCATACATCACGATCTGCGCTTTCTTGGGCGGAGCAGGCTTCAGCAGCTCGCAGGAAACGGTAAGCAGGCAAAACGCACCGCAGGCGAGACTACGGATAATCAGCGTGGTCGTCGGGGGAAACATCCGAGACGTGGTAAGGGGGGCTCTCATCGGTCGGATATCACTCGGGTCACGGCAGATGTCAGCAATAGTAGCAGCCGCCGGGCAAGCAGTTTTTCGCAATCAGCCCGGATCATCATCAAGCCCGGCACAAAAAAACCACCGGGATTCGCCCGGTGGTTTTTCAAATTTGGTTGGATACGAAGATTAGGCGAGGGTGCCTTCTTTCTTCTCCTCTTCTTTCTCCTCTTCCTTCTCGTGCTTGTCTCCTTTGCCGCATTTGCCGCAATGGGCGAGGGTGGACTCCTCTTCGGCGGCCTCCTCCTTGTCGCACTTCTTCTTGCACTTGCCTTCGGCGAGAAGGGTGGACTCTTCTTCGGCTTCTTCTTCCTTGTCGCACTTTTTCTTGCACTTGCCTTCGGCAATTAGGGTGGACTCTTCTTCTTCGGCTTCTTCCTTGTCGCACTTCTTCTTGCACTTGCCTTCTGCGATCAGGGTGGACTCTTCTTTCTCCTCTTCCTTATCGCACTTTTTCTTGCATTTGCCTTCCGCGACAAGGGTGGATTCTTCTTTTGCCTCTTCCTTGTCGCACTTTTTCTTATCGCACTTGTCGCCGGCGAAGGCGAGGGGAGCGGTGATCATGGTTGCGCAGAACGCGGTCAGTAGTAATTTCATGGTCTGTTTTTCTTGGTTAGTTGGTTTGCTGGGTCGATTCCCGAGAGAATCGTAATCCAAAGGTAGAGCCGCGCCAGCGATTTTTATTCGGATATTCCGCGATTTTTTCGGGAAATTTTCATCCGATCCAGGCGAGGAACTCCTGGTTTCCGTCCGTTCCGGCTATGCTGGCGGGGATCACGCCCTTCCATTCCCGCCCGTGATCCTCCGTTACGAAGCGCCGGATTTTCTCCACCGCCCTTATCCGAAGCTCTTCCTCGCGGACGATCCCGCCTTTTCCTACATCCTCCCGCTCCAGTTCGAACTGGGGCTTGATCAGGCAAACGACCTCCCCGCCCTCTTCCAGCACACCGAACACGGCAGGCAGAACCTTGGTCAGGGAAATGAATGACAAATCCATGACCACCAGCCGCACTTTTTCGCCGAGATCTTTCACCTCCATGTGGCGGGCGTTGAACTTTTCCCGCGAAACAACGCGAGGGTCGCTGCGCAGTTTCCAGACGAGCTGGTTCGTGCCGACATCGACCGCGTGGACTTTCACAGCCCCGCGTTGCAGCAGGCAGTCGGTGAAACCGCCCGTCGATGCGCCCACGTCCAGGCAGACCCAGCCGGCGACATCGATTCCGAAATGCTCCAGCGCGCCCTCCAGCTTCAGCCCGCCGCGCCCGACGAACCTCGGCTTTTCCTTGATCTCCACGACCGCATCCTCGCCGAATTTCTCAGCCGGTTTGTCCACCACGTGCCCGTCAACCTTCACCTCACCCGCCAGTATGAGGCGTTTTCCCTGCTCCCGGGAATCGCACATCCCGCGGTTGAAGAGCAGCGCATCAAGTCGGTCTTTCCTCACAAGGAAAAAATAGCCAGTTTCCGTCCCGCTTTCCAACCCAGTTCTTTGGTGCAATGCAAAGCGCATTTGCGATGACGCACGGCGACTCGCTTGGAGAGAAGTGCAACAGGTGGGCGCGGTTTGGGATAGCTCCCGGCAAGCGCAGGAGCAATTTGGGATATGGGGTGCCGGGGTCGATGAATCGTTCAGGGGCCGGGAGGTTTGGGATCCCTAACCTGATCGGAAAGCTGGCGACTTTCCCCGCGTTTCGGATCCGGTTCTTTGGTCTGCGGGGCAATGACGCCGTCGGATTGCGGGGAAAGCGTCCCCCCGCTGCGCTCGCGCATTTGTCCCAATGTCTTGGGTTGGTTCCATTCGTTCAACCGCTCCAGATCGTCCGTATCCATGCCCAAGATCGTAATTGGCACGAGGTATCCAAACAATGGGGTGTTCACCCCAAATACGAACGATGCCGGTTGCAGCTACCCCGGCGTCTCGGCTCCAGAAGCGCACCTATTTCTTATATTCCTGCAGGAACTCCTGTTGCGCCCTTTGCTTCTGCTCTTTCGAGATGTCGCGGAGGGTGAGGCTCTTGTCGAACTCGAGGGAGTAGGTGTAGCGGAGCGAGGTCGATTTGTCGAGGGAACCGGGCGGCGCTTCGATATCCCAGCGGAGGATGCCCTTGGGTTTCTCGTAGCGGAGGTAGTCGGCGTTGGCGCTGAGGGGCTGGCTCATTTCCCCGATCGAGACGCGGAGGTTCGTGGCGTCCTCCATGAAAGGCATGCGCTCGCGGAGGCGGATTTTCACGGCCTCCTGCTTGAAGTTGTCGATGATGATCTCGGAGCTGACAGACACCTGGCGGTTGCCACCCTGCACATCGTCGCGGCGATCCACCAAGGTGCGGCGGGCTTTCACCTGGCCATCCACGCCGAAACCAAGGGTGAAAGTTCGCCCGCGGGCGACGCTCGATATCTCGGTGCGCCCCTTGAACTCGCCGTCGAGGAAGACATTGACCTGCCCGCCGAGGAGGTCCCGGCCGGTGGCGTTGGCGAGCTCGGCCTCGCGGAAAACCGAAGTGGTCAGGATGGGCACCGCGACATGGTAGAAATCGGCGGGACTCTGGTGCTGCAATACGGGAACCATCTGCGCGTCCCTGCGGCTGACGACGCTGATCGGTGTCGAGAGTTCATAACGGATGCTGAGATCTTCCTCGCCGCCCTGATCCATCAGGCGCAATTCACTGAGGCGTTCGGAAAGCTCGATCAACTGGACGCTGGCGGCCGAATCATTGGCGCGGAAATTCTGGCTGGCGATCTCGTCCGTGGACTTGCCGCGGAACTGGGACTTGATGGCCACGTTTTTCTCATCCACCGCCGCCTTGTATGAATCCGCGTTCGCGTGGGGCGAGCCGCCGCCGCCGGTCGTCACATCCACGTAAAGGGGAGCGAGGCGCGGGTTGTATGCGCTGGTTTTCGGAGAGGCTGTGGAAAGGGCGAGCTTCGCTTCCTTCCAATCCTCGCCGCTGACCTGGTGGATCAACGCGTTGAACTCAACGCTGACATCGTTTTTCGCAGTATCGCCCTTGACGTTGTAAACGGGGAACCAGCCGCAATCGCCGACGAAGTAATTCAGGCTGATGCTGGCAGGCCCGGCTGCAGGCTTTTCGAGATATACGATGGCATCGTAGGTGACCGGCGGCCCCGCAGCGAGCGTGTCCTGCTCTTTCTCGAGGAGTTCGAGCGCTTTGGCATCCGCCTTGATCTCCAGATCGAGCTTCATGATTTCCTGCGAGGCTTTCTCATACTCCCGGAAATGCATCTGGGTGACGGCTTCGAGTTCCTTCGACTGGATCACGCCATGGGTCATCTCCTGCGCGGCGGCCGGGGCCACAAAGCCCTGGAGATCCTTGAGGTAATTCTGGCGGATGCGGCGGAGCGCGATTTCGTTGTTAGCGATGGAAGACTTCACCTCAAGCGCTTCGATCGCGGCCGCGACCTCGCCCGCACGACCCTGGAGCTTGGCTGCCTCCTCGGGCGGGCGGCTGCGGCAAGCCACCGAGCGCACGGTGACTCCTTTTGCCTGGTCGGCGTGGACGGAAGAGGCGTCGGTGGCGGAAGGCAGAGGGCCAATCACGATCTCGAAGGAACCCGTCTTGCCAGCCGGTATCTCCACGATACGGGAAACCACCGCGGTTCCCTGATAGAGGGTGATTTCGCTGATTTTTCCGGGGATGGAATCAGCGGGACGGGCGGTGCCGGTGGGCGCAGGAGTTTGCGACAGGAGGAGGGAAAAAGGCAGGGACCACAAAACGACACCGATGGTTGCTTTCATATTTTTCGATTAGAGGGATAGCACATAGGAACCTCCAAAAATATCAATGAAAATGAGCGGCCATTTGCGCCACTCGGCGGATCATTTTGCGGGTCGCTCCGCTTGTGAAAAATTTCACAAAGCGCGCTTGCGGGTCCGGGGGCGGGCGCACATAGTCCGCTCGTTCTTCCGGAACGCCTGAATCCGCCTATTTTTGCCAGACATGAGCGACTCCCCAACGGCCACCGCCGAAGCCAAACTTCCCAAGGACATCGCCGCCGAAAAAGGCATGGTGAATGTCCAGATTGACGGCGTTTGGCACCAATTTCCCAAAGGCACCCGGATGATCGAGGCCTGCCGCGCGGTGAAAAAGGATGTGCCCTATTACTGCTACCATCCGAAGCTCTCCGTCCCCGGAAACTGCCGGATGTGCATGGTGCAGATGGGAATGCCGCCGCGCCCTGCCCCCGGCCAGGAACCCACTCGGGATGAAAACGGCTACGAACCCATCGGCTGGATGCCCCGCCCTGCCATTTCCTGTGCGAACACCGTCGCCGAAAACATGGGTATCCGCACCACCGGTGAACTGGTGGAAAAATGCCGCGAAGGGGTGATGGAGTTTCTCCTCATCAACCACCCGCTGGACTGCCCGATCTGCGACCAGGCCGGCGAGTGCCGCCTCCAGGAGCAATCCGTCGGCTTCGGCCGCGGCGTCTCGCGCTTCGTGGACATGAAGGTGAAAAAGCCGAAAAACGTCGATATCGGCCCGCGCATCCGGCTCGACGACGAGCGCTGCATCATGTGCTCGCGCTGCATCCGTTTCATGGACGAGGTCGCGGGCGATCCCGTCCTCGGCTTCACCCAGCGCGGCACCCACACCACCCTCACCGTTCATCCGGGGCGGCTATTGGATCATAACTACTCCCTCAACACCGCCGACATCTGCCCCGTCGGCGCGCTCACCTCGAACGACTTCCGTTTCCAGATGCGCGTGTGGTTCCTCAAGGAAACGCCGTCCATCGATGTGAACTGCGGCACCGGCTGCAACATCACCATCCACACCCGCGGCAACACGATCCACCGCATCACCCCCCGCCAGAACAACGAGGTGAACTCGAACTGGATGCCCGATTCCCATCGCCTGAATTTCCACTACATCGATGGCGAAACCCGCCTCGCCGAGCCGCTGATCAAGGAAAACGGCACCCACCGCGCCGCGACATGGCCGGAAGCGCTCACGAATACCGCCGCCGCCCTCGCGAAATACGCGCCGTCCGAGATCGCGATCATCGCCTCCGCGCGGATGACAAACGAGGAGCTTTTCCTCATCCGTGCACTCGCCGGCAAGCTCGGCACCGCAGCCTTAGCCGTCGTTCCCAGGAAGGGTGAAAACGACGGACTTCTCATCGCCGCAGACCGCAACCCGAACACCACCGGCGCGAAGCTGATCTTGTCTTCCGAAGATCCATCCGCACCGCTCGCATCGATCCGCGAGGGCGTCCGCTCCGGTACAGTGAAAGCCCTTCTCGTCTTCGGCGAGGATCTCACCACCGAAGCCGGTTTCACCGCTGACGACCTCGCGAAACCGGAGTTCATCGCCTCGATCCAGCTCCTCGCGGGGCCGACAGCGAATGCCAGCCACGTCGTCCTGCCCGGCGCGGCCTTCGCGGAGAAGCGCGGCTCCATGGTCAACCTTTCCGGCCGCCTCCAGCGCCTCAACCGCGCCATCGAGCCGCCCGCGCAGGCACGCGACGATTGGGAAATCCTCCGCGACCTCGCCGGCGGAACGCAGAACCTCATCGAGGAGGTCTTCAAGGACATCGCCTCCACCGTCACCGAATTCAACGGCCTAACGCTCTCGAAAATTGGCCATCAGGGAACCGTCATCACAGAAACCGGCTACGAAATCCCGCTCCTCAAAAACGAAGGCGTCCGTAAGGCCGCCGGAATCATCAATGGCTGATTTTTCAACTGATCACCAGGCACTTTTCACTTCTTTATATGGATCTCCTCATCGACCTCGCGATCATCATCACCAAGATCGTGGCTTTCACTTTCCTGATAGTGCTGCCGCTGGTGCCGCTCTCCGTGTATTTCGAGCGCCGCTTCTCCGCGATCATCCAGGATCGCGTGGGGCCGAACCGGGTCGGTATTCCCCTCACATTGCTTGGTTTCAAGAAAGACTTCCATCTTTTCGGCCTCATCCAGCCCATCGCCGACGGCCTAAAGCTGTTCCTCAAGGAGGATTTCACGCCCGAGCATGTCCGCAAGGCATTCTACTGGCTCGCCCCGGCGCTCACGGTCGTGCCCGCGCTGATCACCGTTTGCGTCGTTCCCTTCGGCCCGGATGTCACGTTGTTTGGTCGGACGGAGAAACTGGTCATCGCCGACATCGATGTCGGGCCGCTGTTCGTGTTCGCGATCTCCTCGCTAACCGTCTATGGCATCACCCTCGCGGGCTGGTCGTCGAACTCGAAATTCCCCTTCATCGGCGGCGTGCGCTCCACCGCACAGATGATTTCCTACGAAATCTGCCTCGGACTCTCCATCATCCCGGTGCTGCTGTATTTCGGCACCCTCAACCTCAACCAGATCGTCCAGCACCAGGCGGACAACGGCTGGTTGTTGCTGCCGTTGTGGACGGACGGAAAGCTCTCCCTGCCCGGTCTCCAGACCGCCCTGTTCTGGATCCCCGCCTTCATCGCGTTCCTGATCTTCACGATCTCCATTTTCGCGGAAACGAACCGCATGCCCTTTGACCTCCCCGAGTGCGAGACGGAACTCGTCGGCGGCTACCACACCGAATATTCCTCGATGAAATTCGCGATGTTCTTCATGGGCGAATACGCGGCGATGGTCATCGGCTCCGCGCTCATCATCACCCTGTTCCTTGGCGGTTGGTCGGCGGGCTTCGGCCTCGACGCAGCCATCGCGAACTTCTCCATCGGCGATTTCCAGATCGGCGGCTTCATCCACATGGGTATCTTCCTCACCAAGCTGCTCGCCTTCATCCTCTTCTTCATCCTGGTCCGCTGGACCGTCCCGCGTTTCCGCTACGACCAGCTCATGAAACTCGGCTGGGTGATCTTCTTCGAGGCGGCCCTCATCAACGTCTTCCTCGCCGCCCTTATCATCGCCGCCCCGGAACTTACCGCCACGATCATCGCCACCGGTGCCATCCTCCTGATTGCCGTCACCGCGGCAGTCATCTGGGTAGCGAAAATCTCCGAACCGCCCGCCAAAATCCTCCGAGCCTGATTCGGTTTCTTTCTGAAAACTGAAACCTGAACTCTAGCAAACTCTCTTCCCATGCCCACCATTAAGCTCACACGCCCGAAACTCGACGCCGGCGAAAAGATCTACTTCGGCGCGCTCATCAAGGGATTTTTCCTGACCATGAAGCACGCGGTGAAATCGCTGCGCGGGAAATCCTACGGCGCGGAAGGCCTCGCGTCCTCCGGCCTCGGCGTGACCATGCAGTTCCCCGAGCAACGCTGGGACTCCCACATGCCGGAATACTACCGCGGCGCGCCGACCCTCGTCACCGACGAGCAGGGCCGCGAGCGCTGCGTTTCCTGCCAGCTCTGCGAATTCATCTGCCCGCCGAAAGCGATCAAGATCACCCCTTCGGAAATCCCGTCCGACGACAAGTGGGCGAAGGTCGAGAAGCGCCCGCTGGAGTTCGATATCGACATGATCCGCTGCATCTACTGCGGCATGTGCGAGGAAGTCTGCCCCGAACAGGCGATCTACCTTCGCAAGGATTACCTCATCACCGGCACCACCCGCCAGGCCATGGTTCACGATAAGAAAAAGCTCTACGAAATCGGCGGAGTCCGCGTCGGCTTGGTCAATAAATGGAATGAACTGAAGTAGCCTTTCTTGGAGCTTAAATTTAGAAATTCATCTGATGGTAAATCTTGAAACACCGCTGTTTTGGCTATTTGCGACGATTATGCTCATCGGCGCGGTGGCAGTCATCGCCTTCCGCAACCCCGTTTCCAGCGCCCTC
>JAIXQS010000172.1 GCA_027485615.1 Verrucomicrobiaceae bacterium | reverse complement strand
GGCGGCACTGTCACCCTCACCGCCAGCGGAGCAGGCACCATCACTTCGGTTGGCGGTCAGGGTTCGGCTATCATCAGCGCCAACGCCATCTCCCTGACCGCGGGCGCGGGTCTTGGCGCCAGCGGCAATCCCCTCATCCTGAATGCTTCCGAGATCGTCACCAACTCCAGCGGCCAAAACGGTGCCCAATACCTCAGCACGGGCCTGAACACCGCCTTCGGCACCGCAGGGCTCAACGCGGGCAATGGAACCATCAACCTCCTCGGTGGCACCTTCGCCTCCGGCGGCGATGAGCGGATCGCCGACAACAGTTCGCTCCGCGTTGACGGCGCCACTCTCGACTTCGGCGCCAACAACGAAACCCTTGCCTCGTTCACCACCACCAGCGGCTCCGTGAACGGCGGTAGCGGCAATCTCACCGTCTCCGGCACCTTCACCGCCACCGGCGGCATTTTCAACGCCACCTCCGGCATCTTGAACCTCGGTGGCAACGGCTTCACCGCTACCAACGGAAACTTCCTCGCCGGCACCGGTACGGTCTCCCTCAACAGCGCCCTGACCCTCGACACCGCCGCGCCGCTCAACAACCTGGTTCTGAACACCTCCGGCAGCATCACCCTAGCCGCCGATGCCGCCGTCAATGGAACCCTTACCATCACCAGTGCTGGTGATATCAATGCCTCCGACGGGATGCGGAACCTGAACCTTAACGTTAACGGCAACGTTTCCAACGCCGACATCAGCTTCGGCATGAGCAACGCATTTCTCACGCTGAACGGTGCCACAAACCAAACCCTCAGCGGCACTGGCATTCTGGCCAACCTGAACATCGCCAAGACCGGTGGCGACGTGCTGCTGGCCAACGATTTCAACCTAGGTAACGGCTCCCTCACCGGCTCAGGCTCCATCCGTGGCGCCACCGGCGCCGAGCGACTGGTCATCGTCGACAGCGTCGGCAACCATGACTTTAAGTTCGGCGGCACCATCGAGGATCTCCTCATCAATCAGGCCACCCGTTCCATCATACTCTCCCTGAATCTGGCTGTCACCGACACCCTCACCATCCAGCAAACCGGCGGTATCTCTGGCTCCCGCGGACTCCGCCGTCTGAACGTCTCCGGAGACATCACCTCCAACGACAGTTCCTTCGCCATGACCGACGCCGCCTTTGCTCTCACCGGCACGGGCATGAACAGCTTCACCGCCACCTCCGGTGGCAACCAGGGCGCCCTTATCATCGATAAGTCCATGGACGCTAACGTCGCCCGTATCGGTTCCAGCGTCACTTTTGACTCCGTCACCATCGATGAGGGCATTCTTGACCTTAACAGCTTCACTCTCACCAGCCCGGTCAACGTCAACGCCGGCGGCACCCTGGGCGGTAGCGGCACGGTCGGAAACGTCATCGTGTCCGCCAACGGCACGGTCGGCCCAGGCACCAGCCCCGGCCTGATCAACACCGGCAACCTTACCTTCGCCAGCGGAGCCGCATTCAATGCGGAAATCAACGGCCCCTTCATCCCAGGCATAGACTTTGACAGGGTCAACGTCACAGGCACCCTCAATCTCGGCGGAGCTACCCTGAGCACCCTCGGCACTGTCGGTGCCAACGGCAGCATCACCATCATCAACAATGACGGCTCCGACGCCGTGACCGGCACCTTCGCCGGTCTGGCCGAAAACGACGCCGTCACCATCAATGGCAACGACTTCCGAATCAGCTACGCAGGTGGTGATGGCAACGACGTGATTCTCATTAGACTGCCCGACCTGACGCCGGAACCGGTCACAGACGTGATCATCACTGAGGTGAGCAATATCACTTCCGACAACCTCGACATCCCGATTGGCCCCCCAACCACTACCCCAGGTAGCGAAGGTGGAAGGACGCCGACTTCTTCCGCGGCGACGATCACGAACGATTTCAACAGCGACAGCACAGGTTCCAACAGGAATGGCGACTCCCCCGGAACCACATCTAGTCCTAGAGTCGACGCGGTGCAGCTCATCGCCCAAAACACCACACAGACCCCGACCCCAGCCTCGGATCCGGGTCCGGGTCCGGGTCCGGGTCCGGCGCCACAGCCGGTGAATGTCGCCGACGCCGGCGCCCCGCCTGATGGGGGCGGACTTTTTTCAAGCACCAACGCCCCGGTCGTACCTGCTACGAGTGTGACCCCTCCTCCCTCAGGCTCCGCTCCGCAGGGGCCTGTCAGCCTCGGTGGCGGCCCTCCCGCCTCAACCCGGGTGCAGACCCAGATCACTCAAAGCACGAATCCCCAGTCCCAGATGGAACTTAGCTCTTCGCTCGGCCTTCCGCCGGCGGCGGCCGTCGATAGCAGCGAAGGCCCCTTGGCTGTTGGTCTTGGAGATTTGGCTGCGGCTCCCCAAACCCAAGCCTCACTCGGCTCAGCTGTCAGTGACTCTGCCTTTGTGGAGTTGGCTCTTGCTGCCGGATTTGAACCCACAGTCAGCGTACAGAACACCGATGGCCCCGGTCCTCTACAGCCGCAGGCACCTCCTCCGACGCCAGGAACTCGGCAGGTGCTGAGCGATGCCATCAATCCCGACGCCGCGCAGAGCCTTAGCCTCGCCCTTGGCGGTGATGGCACAGCTCCCGCCACAGCAGGCGATGGCCCGGCCTCCGTAGGAATTGCTGGTGCACCACCCCAGCCAGAGACCGAAGCGTCCTTGGAGTCCAACATCAGTTCCGGTTCGGCTTCCGAATTGTTCGTGGCCCTCGGCGGCAACGGGGAAACCACGGCCCTTCCCGGGAGCGGTCCATTGACTCTCGATGCCAGCGGCACGCCTCCCAGCGAACAGGCAACTGAGAGCCTGCAGACCGCCATGAGCGCCCAAGCAGAATCCGAGCTTTCTCAGGGCATGGGACTTACTGCGGAAGGCATCGCCCAGCCTACGGACGGCCCTCTCTCCACCGACTTCAGTGGAAACACACCATCACCGGATACGGCACAGTCCCTTCAAAACGCGACGAACGGGGAAACCTTTGATGAGCTGTTCGATACCATCAATGTCGAGTCCGTGGCGGCGGGTAATCCGAATGCCAATTCGCAATAATCCTGAAACATCCGGAAATTTGCTGATATGTATGGGCTATGGCAGGAAAAAAACCACCTTTGTGCCGCCCCGATTTTTCCGGGGCGGTCGATGGTAAGCATCCCGCACTTTGGGAGCCAAGATTTCTGTAGAGACGAGAAGTGAGCGTGCCGGATCGCTCGATGGAACTTTAAAGATACACCCCTAACCAAAACATGCATCAAAACAAAAACAGGTGGATAAAACGGCCCGAAAAGTTCCGGTTGTTTGTCTTTTTACCACTGATCGGGCTATATGGTCTTCTGGAAGCCGCACCCGACCCCAAGGGCAATCTGATGGGCAAGGTCGGAGCCCAACGCGAGGAAGCCCTTCCTTCCGCCAAGCCCCGCGAAGGGGGTGATGAGTTTCCCTCGGTCGAAAAGGATCCCAATGCGGACGATTCGCCCCTCGGTGTAGATTTGAGTGTCATCCGGCTCTTGGCCCATCAAGGCCGGGTCGACTTGGAGGCCACCTTTCGGATTGC
This sequence comes from Verrucomicrobiaceae bacterium, assembly GCA_027485615.1. GTDB lineage: Bacteria > Verrucomicrobiota > Verrucomicrobiia > Verrucomicrobiales > Akkermansiaceae > Luteolibacter. The sequence goes on along the minus strand of JAIXQS010000172.1, from coordinate 7,448 downwards.
CGCTCCGGTTATGGTCGATCCGAACTTGAATCTGCCCGAAGGACTGGCCGCCGGTCTGGAGGCGGACTACCTTGGCAAGCCTGTGTCCGAGTCCGCGTTGGAAGGCGTCATCAAGGACATCATCAATGCCTACCGCGCCACCGACTACCCGCTCGTCGACGCCTACCTGCCGGAGCAAAACATCACTGGCGGGAAACTTCAGATCGTCATTCGCGAGGCTGTTCTCGGGGAAGTGACCGTGGAAGGAGCTAAGCATTCCAAGCCCGAATATCTCCTGAAGCAAATCCGCGCCCGAAAAGGCGAGCGCATCAATGGCTCCATCCTCGGGCGCGACATCGACTGGCTGAACACCAACCTTGGCCGCCGCGTGGACCTGGTTTATGAGCGGGGAGCGGACGATGGCACCAGCGACGTGATCCTGAAGACCGACGATCTGTATGGCTTTGCCGCTTACACCAGTTTTGGAAACACAGGCGTGGCTGCCACCGGGCTGGAGGAATGGGCAGCCGGTTTCAACCTGCCCAACATACTAGGCACCGAGCAGAGCTTCGGTTACAACTTTGGCTCGGACTATGATTTCGACAATCTGTATGCCCATTCCATCGTCTATGAGGTTCCTTTCCCTTGGCGGCACCGGCTTCAGTTTATTGGCGCCTACGTTCTGAGCAATACTACCGGTGGCGGTGGTCTGGGTGTCGATGGAGAAAGCATCCAGACCTCGATCGACTACAAGATGTATCCACCCATGCTCTTTGGTAAGCACCGCCAGAACCTATCTCTCGGCTGGGACTTCAAGAGCACCAACACGGACATCCTGTTCGGCGGTGAGAGCGTCTCCGCCACTTCGGCCGAAGTCTTCCAATACCGGATCGGCTATGATGTCACCCTCGATGACGATCACGGCTACACCCGTTTCGATGCGGGATTCGCCTACAGTCCCGGAGACATAACCGGAGGGAACAACGACACCGACTTTGACGCCCTCCGTGCCGGTTCTACGGCGCACTACCACTACTACACAGGCGGGGTGGAACGCTACGTCACGCTGCCTGCCGAGTTTGCCCTCATCCTCCGCGCCAACGGACAGATCGCGGACGACCGGCTCATCTCCACGGAGCAAATCCTCGCCGGCGGCTATCGCAGCGTCCGGGGTCTGGACGAAAACGTGGCGCGGGGTGACTCGGGCTGGACTGGCAGCGTGGAACTACACGCCCCACCCTTTTCACTCTCGAAAATGGAGGGCGAGAAGTTCGACAAAAACAGTCTTTACCTATTCTACGACTCTGCCCGTCTCTACAGCAGCGGCAGCCTCGCCGTTGAACCCGATCAAGGCCTGGATACGCTCGGACTTGGTCTCAACTGCAGGCTAGGTGAACACGCTAGCTTACGGACTAGCTACGGCTGGGTCCTGGATAGTAGTGGCGTGAACAACCCCGGCAGCGGAAAGTTCCATTTTGGTCTAACAGTCAGTTTCTGACGGTCGGGTTTCAGCACCCCCGCAAGTTACTGCTTTCGTGGACGATCTTCAATTCGAGGCATGCCCGGACCACGGCAGGAAATTGATCCGCTAGGAGACGGCTCCGAACTTCTCGCCCGCTTCAAAAAACGAAGCACCCGGTTGGCAGCGCGAACGCATGCTCGCCATCAAGCTGGCCATGGAGGGAACCGGCACCCTGCAGGTCGCCGATGATCTCGGACGCAGCCAGGCCACCGTCCAGAGCTGGATCAACCGCTTCCGCGCCAACCGGATCGACGGTCTCCTCAACAAGGGCAAAGGCAAAGGCCCGCAAAGCCGCCTGGCCTCCGAAATGGAAAAAGCCATGACCGCGGAGCTGGCCAAAGGCAAGTGGCGCACCGCCGGTGATGCTTGGAGCTGGCGCGGATCTAGGTCCGACCTCGGCGACATGAAAGAAGCCACGATCTAAAAATACCGGGGAAAGTGCGCAGGGCGGCTCAAACCGTATTGGGAAGATGCCAAGCGTGTGACGAGGTTGATCGGCAAGGGCTACCTGCTCTCGGAACCAAACGCTGTTTGGAAGATAGGCTTCCGACAATTTAACTGGCGAATTAGTATCACTTCTCCGCCAGCGGGATCAGCTCCACCTTGCGGAACTCCACTTCCGAGCCCTCTGCCTGAAGGGCAATCCTGCCCTTGGTGACGGTCGCGTTACTGCCGTGGTTCACCAGGTCGCCGTTGACGTGAACGATGATCTCATTTCCGTGCGCCTCGATGGTCATGGTGTTCCATTCGCCGGCCGGTTTCTCGGAGCCGTCGGTCAGGTTGAGAATCTGGCGGGCGTCTTCCTTCGCACCGCCGAATTTCTGACCCTCCATGTGGGGGCGGCGTTTCTCCATGTCGGGAACCTCGATGTTTTCCTGGATGCACCAGAAGTCCCCGGCGCTCTTGTGCTGCATCTGCACCTCGATGGATTTCGGGAACATGTCGTAGAGTGCGCGGGGCGTTGAGGCGTGGACGAGAACCCCGCAGTTGCCGGGCTTGTCCGAGAAACGGTATTCCACGGTCAGCGTGTAATCGGAGTATTCCTTGACGGTGATCAGGTGGCCGCCGGGGCTGCCTAGCGAAACGAGCATTCCTTCCCGGACGGTGAAACTCGGGTTCTTGTCCGCCTTGCCGTCAGCAGCGGGAATGTCGGTGTGCCAGCCGTCGAGGTTCTTGCCGTTGAAAAGCAAGATCGGTTCGGAGGCCTGTACCATGCCGATGGACAAGGCGAGCAGCGGAAAGATGCGTGCGGTCATGTCCCCAATCCTCGCACCCGTTCGGAAACCGACAATCCATCATTTCATCAGCTCGCCAAACAGCCCGGGCAATTCTGCGCGAAGTGTCCCGGCAGGATCTCGGCGAGTTGGGGCGCTTGGTCGGTGATGCAGAGCTTCGCGTCGCCGACGAGGTTGCGGGGCTGGAAGGCACAGCCCTTGGGCGGGTGGGCGAGGTTGGGCGGCAGGCCGGGGATCGTGATCAGTGGCTGGCCTTTCGGCTGCGCGGCGGGGATCGATTTCAGAAGCGAACGCGTGTAGGCGTGCAGCGGCTCGCTGAAAAGGTCGGCGCGCGCGGCGCTCTCGACGATGCGCCCGGCATACATTACGTTGATCGTGTCGCACATTTCCGAAACCACCGCGAGATCGTGGGTGATGAAAATCACCGCCGTGCCGAGGTCACGCTGGCGGTCGCGGATGAGGTCGAGCACCTGCTTCTGAACGGTTACGTCGAGCGCTGTGGTCGGCTCGTCGCAGATGAGGAGCTCGGGCTTCGTGATCAGCGCCATCGCGATCATCACCCGCTGCCGCATCCCGCCGGAAAACTCGTGAGGATAGGAACTGATCCGCTTCTCCGGATCGGGGATACCCACCTCCGCGAGCGCGTCGATGGCGCGGGTCAGCGCCGCTTTTCCACGCAAGTTCTCATGCAGCTCAAGCGGCTCGGTGAGCTGGTCGCGGATGCGCATGAAAGGGTTCAGCGAGGTCATCGGATCCTGGAAAATCATCGAGATCCGCTTGCCGCGGATTTTCAGAAGCTCCTTTTCCGGGGCTTTCAGCAGATCGATGCCGCCGAACATCGCGGTGCCGCGCTCGATCCTTCCGGGAGGCATGGGCAGCAAGCCTAGCAGCGAGTAGCAGGTGACCGATTTCCCTGAACCTGACTCGCCAACGATCCCCAGCGTCTTGCCTTTCTCCAGCGAAAACGAAACGTCCTCCACCGCGTGGACGATGCCGTTGCGGGTGTGGAAACGGGTGGTGAGGTTCTTTACGTCAAGGAGCACGCATGAAACCCTAAATTTCAAACTTCAAACCTCAAGGAAGAAGCGTGGCGGCGACGATCCGATTTACGATATCCTCGGGGGGGAGCGTGGCCGGGATATGAAACGCTTCAGTGGGCGAGGGGACTTCCAGCGCCTCAAACTGGCTCGTGAGCATTTCCGGCCTCATGTAGTGAGCAGCCCGCACCTCCAGCCGAGCCGATAGGGTTGCGGGATCGCATTCCAGGAAAACGGCAACGATGCCGGGTTCGCCGATGCCGAGGGCTTTCCGGTAGGATGCCTTGAGGGCGGAGCAGGCGAGAACCACCGGATCCCCCGAAAGAGCCGTATCGATCGCCTCCCGCCGCAAACGCGCCAACCAAGGTTTGCGGTCACCGTCATCCAACGGAATACCGCCCGCCATCTTCTCAATATTCCCGGGCGGGTGGAAATCATCCGCGTCGTGAAACCGCCAGCCAAGACGCATTGCGAGGAGCGCTCCGACGGTGGTCTTGCCGGTGCCGGCGACCCCCATCAGAACGATCACTCGCGGAGCGCTCATCTTATTTGAAACGGTCGATGGAATCAGGCTTTGTCCAGGATCGAGTTCCAGTGCTCGACGTGGTCTTTCTGATCCGTGAAAAGGTCGGTCGTATCGTCGTGAATGGTGATCGAAGTGATCTTATCACCAACCCCGTTGAATTTGCAGCCGCGTTCTCCCGTATTGTTTTTTCCGGTAACTTTTTCCACAATGTGCAGACCATCAGTGACTTGTCCGAAAACGGAGTGGCGGTTATCGAGGAACGGGGTAGCGGTGGTGGTGATGAAGAACTGGGAGCCGTTCGTTCCGGGGCCAGCGTTCGCCATGGAGAAAACGCCGGGGCTGCGGTGGCGCAGATCGGGGTGGAATTCGTCCGCGAACTTGTAGCCCGGGCCGCCGCGGCCGGTCTCGGTCGGGTCGCCGCCTTGGAGCATGAAGCCCTCGATCACGCGGTGGAAGGCGATGCCGTCGTAGTAACCGCGTTTGGCGAGATTCAGGAAATTCGCCGAGGTCAGCGGCACCTTGGATGCGTAAATCGTGGCGGCGATGTCGCCGGCGGTGGTGTGCAGTGTGATTTTGATGTCGTTCATAGGGTGTTCAGTTTTCGGTGTTCAGTTTTCAGTGGGAGAGTGGATTTCGAAGTTGGGAGAGCACCCAGCGGTATTCGGAGGCGATTTGCTCGACGACCGGACGCTGGAGGTTTCCGGGCAGGACGCCCCAGGTGTAGGTCTCAATCTCGAAGTGCTTGCAAGCTGCGGGATGGCGCTGGCACCAGGCGAGGGTTTCCTCGACGTGGGTATGGGTGGAGGAAAGCGGTGGCGCGGGCTGGGCGTCGAGCGGGATGTGGAAATGGACACGGGCTTCCTCGAAATCCGCGGGAGAAACCTCGCCGCCATCGACCGCCGCGAGAAAGGCCGGGAGGTCCAGAAAACGGGCGAGGGAGGCATCCGGTCGCCGCGCGATGACTTGGTGGAAATAGGTCGGTTCGTCGAAACTTCGGATCGCGCCGATGGCCGTGGGATCGGCGGGATTCAGTGAAAGCGCGTTGGAAAGATGGATTTTCGAGAGGCGGATCCCGGCTGCGGCGATCGCGTCCAGCGAGGGCTCGGCGTCATCGAACTCGATGGCGAAGTGGCAGGAATCGAAATTCAGCCCGATCCGGTTGCCAAGGATCACGGGGGATTGCGCCTGTTCGTGGAGTCGCTCGAAGAAGGCCAGCGTTTCCGCCGTGTTCTCAAAATGGCCCAGAGGCTCCGGTTCGAGGCCGAGGTGGAGGTCGATCTGATGCTTCTGCGTGAGGTCCTCGATGAAATGGGCGATCTCGATCAGGTTCGCGCGGATCGCGGATTCATCGGCGTGGAAGGTCTTGTGCGAGCCGGGCAAGGTGGAAACAGAGCCACCGGCCGATGAGGGCGCGATTCCCGCGAGGATGCGGAAGAGGTCTTGGGTGTATGCCACGCGCTCGGGGCTCGTCCAATCGGGCTGGAACACCTTTTCCTTCACCCGCGTGCCGTGAAAGGAGCCGTAGGGAAAGCCGTTGATCGTGAAAACGTAGGAATCGTTCTCCGCCAGCCAGTCCTTGAATTTCGCCAACTCGTCGCCTTCCAATAATTCTTTCGCCGCCAGCGCGGAAAGCCGGAGACCGATGGGATAAGGTTTCCCGAGCGGATGATCGCCCTTTTCCAGAAGCCGATTCCGCACACCCATCACATGCGTCCTCAACGCCTCCGTCGTCTCTAGCCAGGTTTCGGCGGGGTGGATGTTCGTACAGTAACCGAGGATCATGTTAGATATTTCAAAGTTGCCTACAGGCCATAAGGAATGGCTTCGCATTGCTAGTGTGCTCGCTAGTGCTTACGGATCATTCAAATTTCAAAGTTCAAGGAAGAGAAAGACCTTCCACAGCTTTCGCTACTCGGAGCATCATGGCTTCGCCGAGGTGGGGGGCCAGGATTTGGATTCCGACGGGGAGGTTTTCCGATCCATCGAAGGCTGTGGTGCCGCAGGGGATGGACATCGCGGGGATGCCGGCGAGATTCGCGGGGATCGTGAAAATGTCGGCGAGATAATCCTGGAGCGGATCGTCGCCACAAGCTCCGATCCTCCGGGCGGGGGTTGGCGCGACAGGGGAAAGGATCACGTCTACCGTTTCGAACGATCGCTTAAAATCATGTGTGATCAAGGCGCGGACTTTCTGGGCGCGGGTGTAATAGGCATCGTAGTATCCGGAGGAAAGCACGTAGGTGCCGAGGATGATGCGGCGTTTCACCTCGGGGCCGAAGCCGATTTCGCGCGACTGGTGGTAGAGATCGATAATGTCGGCGGGGTTCGGCGCACGGTTGCCGTAGCGGATCCCATCGAAGCGGGAGAGGTTTGAGGAAGCCTCGGCAGGCGCGATCACGTAGTAGGTGGCGACGGCGTGCTCGGTATGGGGCAGGGAAATCGGTACGATCACCGCCCCAAGGCCTTCGAGTTGTTTGATGCGTGTTTCCACGTTCTCCCGGACGCCGGGATGGATGCCCTCGCCGAAGTATTCTTTGGGAATCCCGATCCTGACACCTTTCACACCGAGGTCGATCTCCGCCATGTAATCGGGAACCGGCGCGTCCAGCGAGGTGCTGTCCTGCGGATCGTGCCCTGCGATGGCTTGGAGAATCAGGGCGGCATCGTCCACCGTGCGGGTTAGCGGGCCGATCTGATCCAGGGAGGAGGCGAAAGCGACGAGGCCGAAGCGAGAAACACGGCCATAAGTCGGTTTCAGACCAACGACCCCACAATGGGAGGCTGGCTGGCGGATCGAACCACCGGTGTCGGAACCGAGTGCTGCGAAGGCGGTGCCATCGGCCACCGCGGCGGCGGAACCGCCTGACGAACCACCCGGAATCCGGTCGTGGTCATGGGGGTTACGGGTGAGTTGGAACGCGGAGTTTTCCGTGGCGGAACCCATCGCGAACTCGTCCATGTTCATCCGCCCGAAAGGGATGGCTCCAGCCTCCTTGAGTTTCCTAATAACCGTTGCATCATAAGGAGATGTGTAATTTCTTTCTAAAAAACGGGAACCGCACGTGCAGGGCTGCCCGAGGGCATTGATATTGTCCTTGATGGCAATAGGTAGCCCGCCGAGCGGCTTCGAAAGGTCGGTCTCGGCGGCG
>JAIXQS010000179.1 GCA_027485615.1 Verrucomicrobiaceae bacterium | reverse complement strand
CGAGGAGGCAGTTGTTGGCGAAGGATTCCTTGCCCGGCTCGGTGCCGTACAGGGCGTGGGTGGCCTCGTCCTCGGCCTTGAGATCGAAGGCGTCGGTGGCGTGCATCTGCATGCGGTATGCCATCTCGTATTGCGCGATGCGGGTGACGGTTTCCGCGTCGCCTGTTTCCGCCGCGATGCGTTGGTTGAGGCGGTCGAGGGTATCGAGCGAGCGGCGGCGCATGTCGCGGGAGACTCCGGGAGGGTTCTGTAGATAAAGGACGGGCTCGCCCTGGGAGCGGCACTGCACGCCTTGGTAAACGGAGGGAAGGTAACCGGAGCCCCAGACGGATTTCCCGGCGTCGGGGTTTTTTCCGCCCGAGGTGAGCACGATGAAACCGGGCAGGTTCTGGTTTTCCGAACCGAGGCCATAGGTAGCCCAAGAGCCGAAGGAGGGCGCGCCGGGGTTCTGCGTGCCGGTGTGAACCATGAGCTGCGCGGGGCCGTGGTTGAACTGGTCGGTGTGCATCGATTTGATGAAGCACAGCTCGTCGGCCAGCGTGGAGAGCATGGGCAGGCGGTCGGAAATCCACGCGCCGCTCTGGCCGTGCTGCTTGAACTCGAACTGCGGGCCGAGCATTTTCGGGATGCCCTGGATGAAGGCGAACTGCTTGCCTTCGAGGAACTCCTGCGGGCATTCCTGGCCGTTGAGTTTTTTCAGCTCCGGCTTGTAGTCGAAAAGCTCGTGCTGCGAGGGTGCGCCGGCCATGTGGAGGTAGATGATGCGTTTCGCTTTTCCGGGAAGAAGGGGAGGGGCGGGCATCAGCGGGCGGGCGGCGTCCTTCACGAGCGGTGCGCCCGCGCCGAAGGCGTTTTGGCCGAGCCCGGCCAGCCACATCGCGCCGAGGCCGGTGGAGCATTTCGCGAGGAAATGTCTTCGTGTGAATTGCTCCAGCGAAGCGTGGCGAATCCGTTGTTCGAGGTCAGTCATTGTTCCTTACGTTTAGCGCACGAGGGCTGCGTCCATGTTCAAGATGGTGTTCGCGGTGAGGGTCATCGCGGCGTCGTCACCCAGTTTCGCGCGGGCGTCCGAATCGTCCTTGAGTTCCGTTTCGAGATCCGCGTAGAGGGTTTCCAGTTCGCCGAGCATGGCGTCGTCCGCGTGAATTTGCGTGGCGGCGAGGACGGCGAAGGCGAGTTGCCCGCGCAGGTCGCCGGCGTGGGCGCGGATGCGTTTCGCGAAAGCGGCCGCCGCCTCGATGTGAGCGGGGTCGTTCATCGTGACGAGCGCCTGGAGCGGGGTGTTGCTGACGATGCGCCGTGCCGAGCAGACATCGCGGCTGGGGGCATCGAAGGTGAGGAAACCGGGGAAGCCGCTGGTGCGTTTCACGTAGGTGTAGATCGCGCGGCGCACGCGGTCTTCGCCCTTGGATTCGTTCCAGGCCGCTCCGCTGTAAACCGAGCTCCAGATCCCCGCAGGCTGCGGCGGGTAAACGGGCGGGCCGAACATTTTCGGCGAGAGCAGGCCACCGACGGTGAGTGCCTGATCGCGGATCATCTCCGCGGGAAGGCGGTTCCGCGGGCCGCGGGCGAGGAGGCGGTTCTTCGGATCCTTTTCGAGGAGAGCGGGGCTTGCCTTCGATGCCTGGCGGTAGGTGGAGGAAAGAACCATTTCGCGCAGCGCCTTTTTCACCGACCATTTGTGGTCGTTGCGGAAACGCAGGGCGAGGTGGTCGAGCAGCGCGAGGTTGCTCGGCAGCGTTCCTGAGGTTCCGAAGTCCTCAGCGCTCTCCACGATTCCGATACCGAAAAGCTCGGCCCAGAGCCGGTTCGCCATCACCCGGGCCGTGAGAGGATTCTCCTCGCCGACGAGCCATCGCGCCATCGAGAGGCGGTCCGCATCGGTGGCTTGGAATTTCCCGCGCAGCAGATCGGGCACATCGGCCTTCACGACGTCTTCCTTGTTCATCCGGTTGCCCCGCGCGAAGACCCGGGTCTCGCGCTTGGCGGCTTTGTTGCGGTCCCGCATCACGGGCACCTCTGTGGCTGTCATCGCAGCAAGACGGTCGCGGTTGGAGGAAACCTTCTCCCATTTTGCAGCGCGATCCGTATCGGTGCGGAGCGTGGCGTAGCGGTCGTCCATGACCGTCTCGATGCGGAATTTTTTGACGAAAGTGCCCTGCGATTCGTTCGCCGAGCCGCCCTGTTTGAGGGAAATCCCGATGCGATCGCCAGGAGCCATCTCCACGCGTTTTTCAGGAAGCAGCACGAACCAGCGCGGGCCGCTGAGACGGGGAAACTCGCCGATGCCACCGGATGCGCCGCCGACGGGATTCAGGAAACGCTTGAAGCGCTCACCGCCCGGGCCGTTCGCGAAGGCGCTGACCGGATCGAACGGGCCGAAGAGATGATCGGCGATCACCTCGGCCATCGGGATGGGAGTGCGCGTGCCGTCGGACGAGATTTTTTCCATGCGGAAATCGGTCACCAGTGCGCCCATTTCCGGCCAGTCGTTGGGTTTGTCGCTTTTCGGGAGAATGGAAAGGCGCAGTGCATCGAAAGTCCCGGATGCGCCGGAGAGGGTATGGGTGGTGCCGTTGTGGAGGTTGCCTTCGCTGAGGATGAGTCCGGTTTCGTCCATTCGCATCGTGCCGTGCTGTGGCTTGAACTCGGCGGCGGTGAGGTTGTTCCATTTCACGCCGGAGATCGCGCGGCCTGCGGTGTCGAGTTCCTCGCGGATCGCACGTGTTTCGCGGTCGAGCGCGACCCATTCCGCGTTGGCGAGTTTCAGCTTCGGGAATTCGCTGCTGAGGTCGGAGTCCTCGGTGCCGTTGAAGAAATCCATGAACTCGTAGAACTCGTCGTGGGCGATGGGATCGTAGGGGTGCGAGTGGCACTGCACGCAGCCGAAGGTGGTGGCCTGCCATGTCGTCCAGACGGTGGAAACGCGATCAATGACCGCCGCGACGCGGTATTCCTCGTCATCCGTGCCGCCTTCCGAGTTGGTCTGGGTGTTGCGGTGGAAGGCGGTGGCGAGGATTTGATCCGGCGTCGCATCAGGAAGCAGGTCGCCGGCCATCTGCTCGATGGTGAATTGGTCGTAGGGCTTGTCCTCGTTGAAGGCCTTGATCACCCAATCGCGCCACGGCCAGATATCGCGGTGGGGATCCCTTTCGAAACCGGTCGTGTCGGCGTAGCGCGCGAGATCGAGCCAGATGCTCGCCCAGCGTTCGCCGTAAGCGGGGGATGCTAGAAGCTTGTCCACCATGCGTTCGCGCGCGGCGTTGCCATTCGTTTCCCAGTCCTTTTCGAGGGCGGCCAGATCATCGACGTTTGGCGGCAGGCCGCTGAGATCGAAGCTCACCCTCCGCAGCCATTCCGCAGCACTCGCCTCTGGGGATGGTTGCAGTCCTGACGATTCGATGCCCTTGAGCACATGGCGGTCGAGCGGCATGGAAACCCAGCCTTCCTTTTTTAGCCCGGAAACCTCCGTATCCACGGGCGGCATGAACGCCCAATGCTCCTCCCATTTCGCGCCTTCCCTGATCCATTGTTCGAGTTTTGCGACTTCCCCAGAGGAAAGCGGCGGGCCGTGTTTCGGCTGCGGCATGATCTCGTCGGGATCCTTGCTTTTGACCCGGCGGATCATTTCCGAAATCTCCGGTTTCCCCGGCACTACGGGGATGTTACCGGATTCGCCCTCGACCAGGAGCCGCTCACGAAAAATCAGGGAGATGCCGCCGGCTTCTTTCACCCCGCCGTGGCAGGCGGTGCAGTTCTTGGCGAAAATCGGGCGGATATCTCGGTTGAAGCGAACCTCCCCGCTGGCGCTTCCGGCCGCGAACAAGGCTGCGGCTAAGATGGTTCCGAATGTGCGTTTCCAAGACATGACTTCGCGCGGATACGTCGCTCCGCGCGGGAAAGTTGCACCGAAAAGCGGCACGGGCAACGGAGAAGTCGGCGGAACGAAACCGCATTGGATGTTTGCGGCGGGCTCGGGATCGTGCATCTTCAGCGGCAGTTCAAAAGTATGAAGATTCTCAGTTACAGGGATGCGGGATATGAGGCGTTCGTAAAACGTTTGCGGCGCAGGGCGATTCCGGAGGACGCGGTGCGTGATCTGGTGGGCGACATCATCTCGGCGGTTGCCATGAAAGGCGATGACGCATTGGTGGAGCTTACGCATCGTTTCGATGGCGCGAAGCTCACCAAGAAGGAGCTTTTTGTGGGCGAAAAGGAATTCGCCGACGCGGAAGCCGCCGTCTCACCCGCCACGAGGGAAGCCATCCGCCGCAGCCTGCGCAACATCCATTCCTTCGCGCGGAAAAGCATGCGGAAGGATTGGTCCGGAAAAAACGCGGAAGGCGCCATCGTCGGCGAGCGTTTCACGCCCTTCGACCGCGTCGGCGTGTATGTTCCCGGCGGCAAGGCTCCGCTGGTTTCCACCGCGCTGATGACGGCGGGATTCGCGCAGGCGGCCGGCGTCCCGGAAATTTTCGCGGCGACCCCCTGCGGTGCGGACGGGAAAGTGAATCCAGCCCTTCTTTACGCCCTTCAGCAGGCGGGTGTCACGGAGGCGGTGAAGGTCGGCGGCGCGCAGGCGATCGCGGCGATGGCTCTCGGTACGAAAACGATACGCCCCGTTGACCGCATCTTCGGCCCAGGGAACCGTTTCGTCGTCGAGGCAAAACGCCAGCTCGTCGGCGCGGTGTCCATCGATCTCCTCCCCGGCCCCAGCGAGATCCTGATCCTCGCCGACGCGAGCGCGAAAGCCGCATACATCGCGGCCGATTTGCTCGCGCAGGCCGAGCACGGCGGCGACAGCATGGTCGGTTTCGTGACTCCCTCGAAGGCGTTGTTGGAGAAAGTGAAAGCCGAGATCGCCAGGCAGTTGGCGGATCTGAGCCGCGCGAAGATTGTCAAGGAAGTCCTGAAAACCGGCACGTTCCTGCTGCACGTGAAATCGCTCGCCGAGGGCATCCGCATCACCAACGATTTCGCACCGGAGCACCTTTCCCTGGTTGTCGTGAACGAGGAGGAAACCCTCGCCCAGATCCGCACGGCGGGCGCAATCTATCTCGGCGCGGATTCGCCCGTGGCGGTCGGTGATTTCCTGGCGGGGCCCAGCCACACCCTGCCGACGGGCGGGGCGGGGCGTTCGTTTTCCGGACTCCGCGCGGATCAGTTCCAGCGCCGCACAAGCATCGTGAAAATGGACAAGGCCGCCGTCGCCAAGTCGGTGGGCGTGGTTGAGGAATTCGCGCGGCTTGAAGGACTCGATGCCCACGGCAAATCCACATCGATACGGCTGAGGCGATGATCGAAGAGCGAGAGTATTCCCCCAAGCGCTTTGCCATCGGCTCCATCAGCTGCCCGGCTTGCAAGGCAAGGCTCTCGCGCGAGGCGAAATGATGCCCTTCGTGTGGTTTCACGGGTTCGAAAACCCTCGACATGTTCGGTGATGATCTTCCGCCTCTTCTCCCGCTGCTGGATGTCGCGGAAGTTTGGGACGAAAAGGACAAACGGAAGATCATGGCGGCTGTGGCCCGATTCAACCGCCGGTTTCCCCAGGTTCGCTGGCGCATCTGCGGTGCGGCCCTGGGCGGTCAGGTGAGTTTGCCGCTGTTCGGATTTTGGCTGGTCAACGCATGCCCGCTTATGGAAGGCGAAACCGAATAGGACCGTGGCTGGACCGTGCTCCTGCTGGTGGATTCGGAAACGTGGAACACATCGGTAACAACGGGTTATCGGGCGGAAGCCTGGCTTTCCGACGATATGTGGGACAAGGCTTTGGCTGGAACCAAAAAGCCGCTCTTCCGCGGCAAACGGGCTCTCGCTGTTTGTCATTTCCTTCAGATCAGCCAAGGATTGTTCGAAAAGGCCTGGATTCGCTCACGCAAACAGCTTTCGATTCACAAAGCCTGATGAGATTTTTCACGGTTCTACTGTTGATTGTCTTCCAGTTGTCATCCGCATCCGCGGACCAGACCCAGGCGGGTTTCAAATATGGCGAGCGTCCGAAGAACTCGATTTTTGATCCGTCGGGCGTGTTGACGATCAAAGAGCAGGCCCAGATCGCCGAACCGCTGGCTGCGGTTCTCGCCAACGAGGGAATTGATGTGATTGTGGTGATTCTGCCTGAGATAGGCGATGCACCGCCCGTTCATGTGGCGCAGGGTTTCGCCAGGAAATGGAATATCACGGATGTGAATGCGGTCGTGCTGCATGTGCCAGGGCAGCCAGACACCCCGTGGATTTTCCCCGGTAACGTGATGACATCCCTCATTCATACCGAAATACTCGCCGATTTCATCGCCTCGGCAAAAAAGCGGGCGGCCGCTGAACCCTCCGATTATGACAAGGTCAGGGCGGCGTCCATTGAGGCCAGTGATGCTCTCCGCCACTGGATAGGAGGTTCCTCCATCCAAAGCGAGGCGAACATCAGGAGCAATCAGACCGCGAACATTGCCTCCGAAAGGCGCAAATCGCTCCTGAAGATTACGGCGGCAGTGGGAGCGGCCTCACTCATACCTCTCATTTTTGGAGTGGCATTCATAGTCTTTCGATTTAGTAACAAGCGTCCCAAGTCTTTCCCGCTCATCCGTGTCTCGCAACGTTTGGGTGCCCCTTACGCGGGTGGCAACAACGCCGTTCACAAAATCACCTACCCCCCCCATGAAACTCCGACTCCACGCAGCCCTGCTCTGCTTGCTCACCCTGGTGTCTTGTGAAAAGGAGACGCAGTCCGCCGCTAAGCCCGTCACGCCCGTCGAGGAAGATCTGGTGAAGAAGGACACGCCCATCCTGCCGATCAAGCCGGGTGACTACTGGAAATATACGGTGAAGCTTGAAATTCCGCCAGGGGTCAATCTGGAAGGCGCCGCCGAGGCCGGTGCCGAGCGTGAAAAGACCCGCACATACCTCGGCAAGCTTTCTCCCAGGGCGGGCTTGCCGGAGGTCGATGCTTTCGATGTGCAGGTTCCGGGGCAAGCTCTCGAAAGGGAGTTTGTGGAGATTTACGACGATCGCATAATGATGCGCGGAACCCAGTATCCGGATACCCCGAACGGTGACTTGGTGTGGTTGAAAGTCCCCATCCCTTTTGCCGTGGCAGGCATGAGGCCGGGCATGGAGTCAGTGCAGGAGGGTTTGTTTGAGAGCACTACCACAAGGAACGTCAAGGTTATCGCGCGTGAGATGGTTGATGTGCCTGCCGGGAACTACGAATGTTTGCGTTTGCTGATGGTTGGGAGCGATGGGGAATTCCAGATACGCCGGACGACGTGGTTCGCCCCCGGCATAGGAATCGTGAAAGTCGAAAAAATGCGTTATGCGGGAAAAAAGTTACTCTTTCGCGAAACCTCCTCCTTACGTGAGACGAATCTCAAGAGATGACCGATCGCTCCGCATGCGTGCCTGATCGGGCTGGATTACCAAGGCCAACGGCTGAATGATGACACATATGATGCTCGATATGCTAGATATGAGGAGTTTCCTTGAGGAATTTTCGTTCGCCGCAGCCGCTCGGGGATTTTCCCGGCATCTGCTTCTCGAAACGGAGGACGGCCCGATCATCGCCTGGGAAAGGCATGGCAAGGGGCCGCCCGCATATCTCTCGGCAGGCATCCATGGCGATGAACCCGCAGGACCATTGGCTGCACTGAGATTGATGGAAGAGGGGGCCTTCCCGACCGATCGTCATTGCATCGTCTGTCCGGCGCTCAATCCCGGTGGACTCATTCTCCAGACCCGGGAGAATCGCCGTGGTGCGGACCTGAACCGCGATTTCAACCACCTCTCTTGTCCGGAAACGGTCGCTCACACGCGTTGGCTGTCCAGCCGACCGGTGCCGGATCTTTTCATATCGCTCCACGAGGATTGGGAAACCGACGGCTTCTATTTTTACGAGATTAACCTCGGCGCAGACAACGTTCGCCGCGCCTCCGGCCTGCTGGCTGCCGTATCCGCTCATTTTCCGGCCGAGCTTGGGCCGGAAATCGATGGCCATGTCCTGCGCGGTCCCGGCTGGATCTTCCATCGCGCCGAGCCCGACCTGCCCGATTCCTGGCCTGAGGCAATCTGGATGGCAAAACGCGGTTGCCCGCTCTCCTTTACTTTCGAAACCCCCAGCAAGGCGGCGCTGACGGAAAGGGTGGCGGCGCACGTCAATGGAGCCCTTGCAGTGCTGATGAACCAAAAGTAAAAGATCGGGCTCTTGGATCTTGCCATACCTTGAAATGTGACTAAAACATCTCACACATGCACCCAATAACCATCACCGCCGTCTGCCTGTTATCCATGCTTGCCGCACGCGGTGCGGTGTCCCTTGATGCCAAGGACGAAAGCTCCCTGATGCTGGACTCCGACCCTGCCATGAAGAAAGTCGGTGGAGCGGATGCGGAAACACCTGCCGGAAAAGCGCTCCAAATCTTTGCTGACGGTGATCACGAGAAGGCGGTGGGACTCGCCATGCCTTTGGCTGAAAAGGGCGATCCCCTGGCTCTTTACATCATGGGCTTCGCATCCGAGACGGGTCAGGGCACCGAAGCCTCCCCGGCCAAGGCGATGGAGTATTACCGCAGAGGGGCGGATGCGTTCCATCCCGATTCCATCTACCGGCTGGCATCCATCCTGATGTCATCAGGCCAGAAAGACCGTATCGAGGAAGGCCGGGAACTGATTGAAAAGCAAGCGGCCATCGATCCGGCCGTTTCCGGGCGTATCCTCGGCGAAGCTTTCCTGACCGGTGTGCTCACCGGCGAACCCGCCCCGGAAACAGCCGTTTCATGGTGGAAAAAGGCCGCCGACGCGGGTGACGTGCCCGCCACCTTCATGCTCGCCCGCTTCTACGACGGGCAGTTCGGCCAACCGTCTTTCGTAAACGCGAAGCTGGCCTACGACTATTTCCTCAAGGCCGCCGAAAAAGGTGATCCGGCTTCCATGGTCGCGGTGGGTTCCCGCTTGCTCAACTCCGATGTCGTCAAGCGCGACGAGCAGAAAGGCATCGGCTGGCTCAACAAGGCGATCGAAAGCAAGGAATATACCGGCCATCTCGCGCTCGGCGACTACCTCGAGAACGAGAAGAAAGACCTGCCAGCCGCCCTCTCCTCCTACACGCTCGGAGCGGAGGCCGGGCAGGCCGATTGCATGGTGCGCGCCGCCATATTCCACCTCGAGGGAAAAGGCACGGACAAGGACAAGGGGCGCGGCAGTGAGCTGCTCGAAAAGGCCGCGAAGGCGGACAACGCGCAAGCCCACCTCATGCTCGCAGCCCAGATCCTCGGCGAGGAGAAACCCGACCTGGCCAAAAGCTACGCCCACCTCCTCGCCGCATCGAACGGCGGGCTCGCGCTCGCGCAGAACGAACTCGGCCTGTTCTACCTTTCCGGCAAGCTCGGCGTGGCCGACATCCCCGCTTCGGCGTCGTGGTTCCCCCGCGCCGCAAAAGCCGGCCTTGCCTCCGCGCAGAACAACCTCGCCGCACTCTTCGAGCGTGGCGCGGGCGTGGAACAGAGCTTCGACAAGGCCGGCCAGCTCTATACCCTCGCCGCCCAGCAGGGCAACGGCAGCGCCACCCTCGCGCTCGCCCGCTTCCATGCCGCCGGCGCCGCCACCAAGGTGAACCGCGAGTTCGCATGGGCGCTCGCCAGCCTCGCCGTCGAGCGCGGCGAGAAGGAGAACGCCGCCGCCCTCATCAAGCAGATCGAGAAGGATTTCACCGCGGAGCAGCTCGCCGCCGCGAAAAAGGAACTCGAGAATATCAAGGCCGAGAAGCCCGCTGAGAAGCCAACCGCGAAGCCCGCAGAGAAGCCAACCGGCAAGCCAACCGGCAAGCCAACCGAATAAGGCATTGAAGCTCCTCGTCACGGCCGGTCCGACACGTGAGCCCATCGATCCCGTCCGCTACCTCACGAACCGCTCGTCCGGGAAAATGGGATACGCCATTGCGGACGCGGCCGCCCACGCCGGGCACCGCGTCCTGCTGATCTCCGGCCCCACTTCGCTGGATGTCCCGGATGGCGTCGATTTCATCCCGGTGGAGACCGCTGCGGAGATGTTCGCCGCCGTCGAATCCCACCTTCCTCGCATGGATGCCGCCGTCTTCGCCGCCGCAGTGGCCGATTACACGCCCGCCGCACCCGCCGCCCGGAAAATCAAGAAAAGCGGCGATAGCCTTTCCCTGGAGCTGGTGAAAACCAGGGACATCCTCGGCTCCGCGCGCGGCGGGATCGGATTCACGGGATTCCTCGTCGGCTTCGCCGCCGAGACCGAGGACGTCGAGGCGAACGCCCGCCTCAAGCTCGCCGCGAAAGGCTGCGACCTCATCGTCGCCAACGACGTCTCCCGCACCGACATCGGCTTCGACTCCCACGAAAACGAAGCCCTCCTCGTCTTCCCCGACCGCACCGAGCTCTTCCCCAAAGCCCCCAAGCACGACCTCGCCATCCGCATCGTCTCGATGCTCGGGGGATAACTGTGGAGAACGATAGAGTGGAGGCACAATCGGACCAAGCTCCGATTCAATTATGGATTTTGTCGCCGGTTGCCTCGCACGGCTTGTTCGGTCTTAGTTATTTTACGTATTTGATAACGGCAAAAGATGCACTATTACGAAGGATCGGCGCGGAAATACCCGTTCCGGATGAATAGGCACTATTCCCATTGAATGTCGTCGTGGCCGAAGCATTCGTGACATATCCCCGGATCTTAGAAGAACTCCCCAGCAGAATCACCGCATCAGCGCCCTGCAATTTCGCTTTCTTGGCGATATCCCCTTTAAGCCTCGCCATCGGAATAATGCCACCAGGTCTCTCATCTTCAATAATTCCCATGAGTGCGAATTTCATAGGCGGTTCACCGTTCTCCCAAAAGTCGATTCCTTCGATTGTAGCACGAGTTCCGCCATCTCCTTCAAACACTGTGTTACGACCTTCGAATGTCTTATAGTCTGTAGTGGCGCAGCCGCACAAAAGAAGCAGAGCCGCACATGCGAGTTTAGGGTAGCTAGATTTCATGGTTTTATTTTTATCGAACATTGGTATTAGTTCACCCCCGGACGATATCGCCGGGCGATATCCGGTCAATCTCCGAAAAAGGAGCGGTGGAAGTGATGGGAAGAGAGGGGGTTGGGAGGATGTTACGGATGCCT
>JAIXQS010000105.1 GCA_027485615.1 Verrucomicrobiaceae bacterium | reverse complement strand
TCCGCGTTCATCCGTGGTTCTCCCCTTCATTCTCATCGGCTGAGTTTTTCTTCTTTCCGCTTTGCGTCATTTCAGCGCTTAATCGCAAGCCGTCTCCCGGGCGGTCGCAATGGGGCGCAAGCTCCCTTTGAGGAAAGTCCGGACACCGTAGGGCAATCCGCCTTGTGAAAGCAGGGGACGGGAACCGAGAGGGACCCGGACGGAAAGTGCAGCAGAAAATACACCGCCGATGGCCCGAAAGGGCACAGGTAAGGTTGAAATGGTGGGGTAAGAGCCCACCGCGCCGAGGGCAACCGGAGCGGCAGTGAAAACCCCGGATGGTGCAAGACATAACAGGGAAAGGGCGGCCCGCCCGTCAACTCCCGGGTATTAGTCGCACTCCGCGCAAGCGGGGCGCCCGGCGCGAGCCGGGTTGAGAGAAATGACCGTCCAGCTCCGGGTAAAACCGGGGTGGACAGAATCCGGCTTACAGGGAGGCGGCACCCCCCTTTTTTCGAAAATTCAAAATTCAAGTTTCAACTCTCAAGGAAGAGGGGAGTTACCATTCCTCCGCATCGGAAGGGATGCCCCATCATGGTAGGGCTGATCCGGCTCGGTCGGCCCTGATTCAAAACGGAGAAGCCGTGAATCCCGGAATGGTGGCGAAGCCGCGGCCTGGTCGGCTTTCATGTTCCGGGATTTCTCTCCCGCCCCAGTGAGCGGTGCGTTTGATTTTGAAAATGGGCCGACCGAGCCGGATCAGCCCTACCCGAAATCATACCGGAAAGACCAAACACCCGTGACTGAACTTGACGGGAGGAGTCTGCGAATTTATGAAATCCTGTGTGAATGCGATACTGGATATCGAAAAACAGATCGAGCAGCTCCCTGTGGAGGATTTTGCCCAGCTCGCTGCGTGGATGTGGGAGCGTGCGGAGGATGATGCGTTGCTACGGGCTTGCGTTGAGACCGTGGAGGCGGGGAAGGAATTGGCCAGCCGCGAGGAGGTTTTCACGATGGGCTTACAATGAAATAGATGGGAAAATGCCATTTTTGGAGACGAAAATCAAATTCACTTATACTGCAATAATAATGAGAAATAAATCTATTCATCAGAGCAAAAATGAAGAAGGAAGATTCGTTAATGACTCAAAAGATGGCAAGTGGATATACTACCATGAAAATGGGAAAATTAAATCTGAAGGCGAATATGTGCGGGGCGGCAAAATTGGAATTTGGAAATATTATTACAATAATGGTTCAATTGAGGAATTGCGGTGAATATTCGATCCACAAAATAGCAAATAGAAGTGTTTCTTATTCAGGTAATCTATTCTTTGAAAAACGAGAAGGAATATGGACTCGTTATTACGCCAATGGAGGAAAAAATGAAGAGGGTGAATATGTTTTAGATAATAAAAATGGAAAATGGCTGAGATGGCACAGAAATGGCATCATCGAAGAAATATCAAATTATCTTGAAGGAATGCTTCATGGCCAATGGAAAAGATGGTATGTAAATGGACAATTACGTGAAGAAGGTGAGTTTATTAAGCCTAGCAATGAGCAAACTTGGAATGTCGACTTCATTCCTCCTAATCGATGGGAGCATCCTAATTGGGATTCCAATTTTTTCGACCCGTATGAAAATAAGAATTTAGCGCTAGAAAAGTGTGTTAAGAACGGCAAATGGACTTACTTTCAATCTGATGGAGCGAAAGTTAAGGAGGGATTTTACAAATTGGGTTACAAAGATGGTGAATGGATCTTTTATCATGAAAATGGACAGAAGCAAAAGGAAGGCGAGTATGCATTAGGTAATCGAGTAGGCAAATGGATCGAATGGCATAAAAATGGAAACATTAGATCAGAGATTAATTATGTTCAAGAATATGAAAAGCCAAATGATAATAATGATGATTACGCATTCATGCGACTACATGGAAGTTACAAGAAATGGTATGATTGTGGTCAGATCGAAATTGAGCGTATCCATAAATGCATTGTAGAAAAGTATGATTATCGCAATGGCGAATATAGCTATATCTGTAATTCGGAATACGATGGAGAGATTAGAGAATATCATAAAAATGGACGTTTGAGATGTCTCGAATATTACAAAAATGGACATAGAGATGGGAAATACACAGAGTGGTATGAAAATGGGAATTTAAAGGAAGAGGGTCGATACAATTTAGGCGAAAAGGTAGGCCGCTGGATTCGATGGAGCGAAGATGGTAAGTATTCGCATAAACAGTTTCACCAAATTCTCCGTATCATTTCAGAGCGGCTGTTTAATTTTTCCGATTCAAAAAATAAATGAACTCAAACAGCGAATTTAAACTTATCAGAATCATTCTTTAGTAAATTTGTATGGATAAAATAATGATGTTCAATGCTTTTCTTGTTTGTCTCATGTAGTCTTATCTACTTATCTAAGCAACCAGAATTTCAGAAAAATCTTCAAGTCAAAATTAAATTTTTATAGCATGTCCAATCAAATACATCTGTCCAGAAAACTGGCTGAATCAATGGATTGGAGTTACAGTGCTATCGACTGCCACAAAAGAGCTTATGACGCAGTTTCTTCACGCAGAGAGAAATCTATGATTTTGAATCGGATAGCACGTTGCTGTGTTTTCAATTGTAGATTAAAAACTGCATACGAATGCTATACGAAGTCCATACTTCTAAATATTGACAACGCCATTGCTCGCAATGCCCTTAAGCACTTTAGCGAATTTAATTACAATGAAATTAATGATTTAGGTGATGAAAATAATATAAATACTGTTCGCAATTTGGTTGTAACTGCGCGCGTTTTATTTTTGTCTGGATTTAGAGATAAATCCTTATATATAATAGAGTCTAACATGGAGCGTTTCAATAATTATTGCGATCAAATTGCTATTGCCGCAAGCTTGAGATTTATTGATCTCCCCGAAAGAGCGCTGATGATTTATGATGAGATGGGTAATGTAACTCATAGCGCGGTAGCACTGACAGATAAGGCGGCCTGCCTAATGGATCTTAATCGTTATGAAGAGGCTGAAAAAATTCTCAAACCAATATTTCAAGATTATCCAGACGATCCATATATATTGAGGACGTTTGCAAGGTTTTTGTCCCGATTTGGAAATAAAGGCGACGTAAATCGACTTTTTAGAAAAGCAGAAGAAATCGAGAGCTGTAAGTCATAATGCGTTCTGCTTTTTGCCTCCGGAAAACTCACCATTCCGGCAGGAAGGTGCCGGATGGGGATTGGAGGCGGAAGCGGTCGGGGAATTTTTCCGCGCGGATGACGAGGGTGTGGATGCCTGCCGGTAGTGCTGCGGTTCCGTTTTCGGTGGGTTTGCCGTTGATCCAGAAACCGGTGGGTTTGAAGTTAAATCCGTCCGCACTTTAGAAAGATCCGCCTTTCCATCTGGAGACGATGGGGCTGGAGTCAATGAAATGAAAAATTTCAGCGTAAAGGCGAGTTTTCCCGCCATAGACCATGTATAGAGCTGAAGCCATCCATTTCGCCGATCAGACCAATGCTCGTCCTACCTAAAGCTCCCCACAAGAAGCTCACCGCTGAGCAGCAAAAGGCTTTCGAGGCCATGAGGGCATTGCTTCAGGATATTGATCGCGCGGATCGCCTCTATGATGAGTTGGAGCACTCCCATTCAGGCCGTATCATCAGCACCGACATCGCCCGTCATCTGGATGCGAGGTATGCGAAGGAACCGAAAAAAGATCAGGAGCGGGACATCGAACCCGGTTGGGATCTCGCCTGGCGCTATGCTCAAAACCGACTTGTTCGGGAGATCGAAAACCGTGCATCCCGGAAGCGCTTGCGTCTCATGTCAGGAGGCTGGGGAGCCGGAAAAACTTTCGCGCTTCGACACGAACCGACCGTCACGCCCTGTTTGATCTGGGATGGCACCCTGGGCGATTTGACTTGGGCGGTCGAAATAATCGACCTCGCTTTGCGGCATCAATGGCAGGTTGAGGTGGCCTACGTTTACCGTGACATTGAGCTTGCTCTCTATGGGGCGGTGCAGCGTAAGCGAGAGGTGGGCCGCGCGGTTCCGCTCAAGGAACTGCCGGGAAACCACCGGACCGTGCAACAAACCATTCTGTCGCTCACGGATCTTTACCAGCGCGACCCTTCCGTCTCATTTCTCTACCTCCATAATCTGGGCGTTGCGGGCATAGAAGCGGGCACCCCGGATATCGGGATAATTGATCTTGAGAGGAACGGAGCCCTGCATTACCTTCCGAGGCATGAGCACTACTACTCACAGGCAGCGGAAAACCTCGACAGCGGTGTCCGTGCGCGAGGTTCGCAGCCGTCTCAAAACCGCTAGGGAACAGAATAACGCCCTGAAACAGGCCGGTAATCTGCCGTCCCCGACGAAGAATTGGAGCAGTGACAGCATGAAATCGCTCAAGATCGCCCTGAGTGCTAAAAAGGTCCGCTCCCAATAATTTTCGTTGGCCACAGACATCGGCGATTGTCCGCCCGGATCGGCAGGATCCCGAGTGGATTCACCACTCCGGCAGGAAGGTGCCGGATGGGGATTGGAGGCGGAAGCGGTCGGGGAAATTTTCCGCGCGGAGGACGAGGGTGTGGATACCTGCCGGTAGTGCTGCGGTTCCGTTTTCGGCGGGTTTACCGTTGATCCAGAATCCGGTGGGTTTGAAGTTTTCGGGGAAGGTGATGGTGAGGGTGGTTGGCTCGGTGAGCTGGATTTTGGTGGCGATGATCGGGTTCTTGCTGCTTGCGAGATCCTGCGTGAGGAGGCTGCCGTTGACGGTGGCGTTGACGGGGAGCCATGGGAGTTTCCGATCTCCTTTGATGGCGGCGTTGGTGTTTTCCGGTGTGGCGGAGAGGATGGCGTAAACTTTGGGAGCTTTGCTGTCGCTGGCGGAGAACTCGCCGGGTTTTCCGAGGCTGGAGAGGAACTTGAAGAGGTCGTCCGTTTCCTGCGGGGTGAGGGAACCGATGAGGTTGCCGGGCATGAGGCTGCCTGCGTCGGTTTTGGTGGCGATCATCGAATCAGCGAGGGTGATCTCCGCGCCGGAGCCATCGCGGATGACGGAGGAACCGCCGGAACTGCGCAGGAGCTGGCCGGTGATGGATTTGCCGTCCTTGGTCTGGATGATGACGGAGTGGTAGCCTTCCTTGATTTTCGCGCCGGGATTCACGACGGATTCGATGAGGTAATCCATCGGCGCGCTGGCACCGATCGAGGTCATGTCAGGGCCGACTTTTCCGCCCGCGCCGCCGATGGCGTGGCAGGCGGTGCAGGCGAGCGCGGGGCGGCGGTAGATGAGTTCGCCGCGGCGGGCGTCGCCTTTTTCCGCGGCGCTCTTGGCCATGGCGGGGATGTCGTGCGTTTGAGTGGCCGAGGCTCCGGCCTGGGTGCGGAGCAGGGCGAGGAGGGCTTCGTGCTCGGCGATTTCCGGGATGTGCTGGAGGGTGAGGGCGGCGATTTCCGGGGAGAGGGGTTTGGCTTTCAAGGTCTCGGCGAGCTGCTTGGAGATGCCCGAGGCGGTGAGTGCTTTCTGCCAGAAATCGCGGGATGCCTGCGGATCGGAAAGGGTGGCGGCGATGGATGTGATGAGCGGCAGGGCGGCCTCGCGGTGGTGGCGGGTGAGTGCGAGGGCGGTGAGGCTACGGGCGGATGGATTGGCATCGGCGGCGAGCTTCGTCAGGATGTCGCGGGCGGCGGCTGAGGGGAAATTTCCGAGGGCTGCGATGATTCTGCCAACGCTTGCCTCGGGGAGGGCACTGCCGGTGGTCATGATGGAAATCAGTGCGGGGAGCAGGCGTTCATCGGCGAGTGCTCCGGCCAGTTCGATGGCGGCAGGGTCGGCGCGGGTGATGAAGGGGGCGAGCTTGGAAACGTCCGATGTAGGTTTCACCTGGCGCTCGGAAATGGCGGTGGCGATGCCTTTGAAGGCGGCGGTGGTTGTCGTTTCTTCGAAGCCGCCAGTGACCGCTTGGTCGAAGATTTTCGCGATGATCGCGGCGTCCCCGTTCTTGAGGCCAAGTTGAAACCATGGGCCGCTGCCGTCTTTGGGAAGGGTGGCGGGGAAGAAGCGGGCTAGGGCGTCCTTGACTTTTTCCGGCGGTAGATTCGCGAGGACGAATTGGTTTTTTTCGCTATCCGCCGTGGTGGTGTTCGCGGAGGCGTGGCGCAACCAATCCTCGCCATGCGACTGGACGCCGAGCCACAAGGCGTAGTCGATGAAGCGGTCTCGCGGGTGTTTCAGGGAATCGAGGGCGATTTCGAGCGAGTTCGGAACAAGGGAATCGGCGAGGGCGCGGATGGTTTCGAGGCGGACGCGCGGTGATGCATCGGCGATGGATTTCCGGAAAGCGGCCTCAAGGCTTTCGGGTTTGATGAGGAGATTCGGATCGACCAGCAGGCGGACGGCTGCGGCACGGATTTCCGGGGTTTCGCTACCGAGCGCGGCGGTGATTCCGGCGGGGATCGCATCGCTGGATCTTTCGAAACGGCTGGCGAGGAGGCGGGCGGCGTTGAGGGCGGCGCTGCCGTCGGTTTTCAATGCGCTTTCGAGAGCGGCTTGGAGGGTGGGGGATTTGCTTTCGTAGAGGACGGCGGTGGCTTGGTCGCGGTCGTAGCGGTTGTTGCTGCCGAGGGTGGCGGCGAGTTCTGCTTCGGTGAGTTTCGTGAAATCGCGTTTTTCGAGAAGCGGACTGTTCTTTTTCGCGACCCTCCAGATGCGGCCGTGCTCGCGGTCGCGGCGGGGATCGCGGAAATCGACCTCGCCGTGGTTGATGATGGGGTTGGACCAATCGGCGATGTAGAGCGCGCCGTCGGGGCCGAGTTTCACATCGATGGGGCGGAAGTTGGCGCTGTCGGTGTGGAGCAGATCGCCGAGCCGTTGGGTGACGTAGCCCGCGCCTTCATCGGTGATGGAGAAGCGCACGACCCTGTGGGCGCGGAAGTCGCAGGTGATCATGTTGCCCTGCCAGTCTGCGGGGAAATGGGCGGACTCGATGATCTCGAGGCCGCAGAATTTCGGATGGCCGCCAGGGCTTACGCTGGCGAGGACTTTTTTCGCACCGGCGAAGGGTTCGTAGGTCGCGCCCGGCATACCCCAGCTGATGCCCTTGACGCCTGCTCCGTCGGTGAGGAAGGACTGGCCGTATTTGTCGAACTCGTGTCCCCATGAGTTGCAGAATCCGTAAAACCCGTGTTGGAGGCTGACTTTGCGGGGATCGAAACGGTAGATGCCGCCGCTTTTTAGGCGGAAGAGGCCGTGGGGTGTTTCCACATCGGAACGAGTGTAAACGCTCTGGTTCATCCAGATCCGCCCGTCGGGGCCGCGGCGCAGGGTGTGGAGATTGTGGTGGGTGTCCTCGGTGCCGAAGCCGCTGAGCACGCGGGTTTTCACATCGGCTTTGCCATCGCCATCGGTGTCCTTGAAATGGAGGAGGTCGGTGGACTGGGCTACATACACGCCGCCATCAGCAGGGAGCAATCCGGTCGGCATGAGCATGCCATCGGCGAAGACGGTGGCCTTGTCGGCCTTGCCGTCGCTATCGGTGTCCTCGAGGATGATCGCCTTGTCATTCGGTGTCTGGCCGACCTCGATCTGCGGGTAGGAAAGGCAGCTCGTGACCCAGAGACGGCCCTGGGGATCGAAGTTCATCTGGGTGGGCTTGTGGAACAGAGGATTCTCCGCCCAGAGCGTGACCTCGAAGCCGTCCGCGACGGTGAACTCGGGAAGTTCCTGCGGCGTTTTCGCTGCAAAGGCGGATTCCGTGCGCACCTCTTTCAGCGGGACGATGGTGCCGCTGGCAAGGTCGCGCATTTTCGCGATGGCGGCGTCCTCCTCCGCGATGAGTGCGTCGAATTGCGGGATCTCGACCGCGTTCCTGCCCTGCTCCCCTTTGCGGAAACCGAAGATGTAGGCCATGTTTGCGGGGCGGGAGCGGTGGAAGAACCATTCGTTTTTGCGGAGGATGTGCTGGCGCAGGATTTCCGCCTGCTGACCGTTGTCCCATGGTTTTTCCGTCCAGCCGAGCGATTGCTCGATGATGCGGGCGGCGGCCTTGTAGCCATCGGGTGTCAGATGGATGGGGTTCTGGAAAAGGGCTGGATTCTTGGCCAGCTCATCCATGCTGACGAAAGGTATGCTCCGATTCGCGGCGGTTTCCGAAAGGATGGCCTCGATGGCCAGTCTGTCGTTTTCCGCGCGCGGTGTGGTGCCGAGGAAGAGAAAACGTGTTTCCTTGCCGGTCGCCTTCGGTGCCTCGTCGAGCAGGCGGGTGAGGTTTGCGCGGAATGTTTCCGGATCACTCCCGCCGGGCAGCGAGGCGGCGGTGCCGTAGCCGAGCATGATCACATCCGGTTTGTATTCGGACAGCTGTTTCAAAAGCTGGCTCCAGCCTTCTCCCGCCGGTTCGAGTCCCGCCTGGAGGAGGCTGAGTCCGTTGCGGGAATCACCGGCGGGCGTGTCCGCGCTCCAGCCGAGATTCCGAAACGTGACGTTGCGATCGGGAAACTGCGTGGTCGCGGCGAGTTCGATCCAACCGGCGTATTGCTCGCGCTCGATGAAGCTGTCTCCGAGTAGGGCCACCTTTTCCCCTTCCTTGAATTCGAAACGGGGGGCTGCCGATGCGTGATGCAGTGAAACGGAAAGGAACAGTGTCAGAAGGGAGATGAATTTCATGGAGCGATGCGGATACAGTTACGATACTTTTGGATAGAGCAAAGAAATTTCTGGGGCGACAAGGTCTGGGAGCAGAAACTTCTACGGCGAGGGATTTCCCGCTTGGAGAAAGGGGCGGGAATGGGGACGATGCCCACATGGGAAGCGCGGGTGATTGGGAACTCAGCAAGGCTCTGGCGCGGGCGATCCTGCATGATCGCGGCCAGCGTCGGAAGTGGCTGGGTCGATGGCTGTTGCTAACGGTGGCTTGGATGGCGATAGGGCTGTGGGTTTTGGATGGATTGCTTTCCAAGAATGCCTGGATGTTCGCACTCTGGTGGGTGTTTTGTTTTTTCCTGGCATGTGTGTTGGTGGTTTTCGCACTCTACGATGTATTGGCCGTGATGCGGGTAGAAGGGAAAAAGAGCGATGAGAGATTCGCTGAA
This sequence comes from Verrucomicrobiaceae bacterium, assembly GCA_027485615.1. Taxonomy (GTDB): domain Bacteria; phylum Verrucomicrobiota; class Verrucomicrobiia; order Verrucomicrobiales; family Akkermansiaceae; genus Luteolibacter. Next base: position 1,819 of record JAIXQS010000105.1, on the reverse strand, counting down.
ATTTTAGAGGAACATAAAAAATCCAGAGATGAGTGAGTCGGAAACACCTGCCAGGCCGGTGATCTACCAGTTGCTGGTGCGGACGTTCGGGAATACGAAATCCGACCGCAAGCCCGGTGGCACACTGGCCGAGAACGGTTGCGGGAAATTCCATGACATCAACGACGCGGCGCTCTCGGCGATACGAGAAATGGGTTTCAACTACATCTGGCTGACAGGTGTCCTGGAGCAGGCAAGCGGCACAGGTTATCCGGGAAGACCCGCGGATCCGCCGGAAATCCTGAAAGGTCTGGCGGGCAGTCCCTACGCGATCCGGGATTACTTCGATGTCTGCCCGGACTACGCGGAGGAGCCGGAGAACCGCATTGCGGAATTCCGGGAGTTGTTAGATCGGTGCAGTCGGCACGGTTTGCGGACGATCATCGACTTCGTGCCGAACCATGTCGCCCGCAGCTACGCGTCGGACGTGAGGCCGGAGCTTTCCTTCGGCGAGGGCGACCGGCGCGATGTCTTTTTCGACCGCGACAACCATTTTTACTATCTCCATCCATTCCACCCCGGAGGAGGGCGGCCTCTGAGGCTGCCTGTGGGAACGGGTTTGTTCGCGCCGGAGACGGAGTTCGGGCGTGTGACGGGAAACAACTCGGTGACCTGGTCGCCCACGATCAACGAATGGTATGAAACGGTGAAGCTGAACTACGGCCACGATTTCACGACAGGGCGCAGGACATCCCACCTTTCCCAAACGGAAGACGTGCCGCGCACCTGGCGGACGATGGACGCGATCATCGCCTACTGGCAGGAAATGGGCGTGGACGGCTTCCGCGCGGACATGGCGCACATGGTGCCGATGGAGTTCTGGCGCTGGTTGGTGAAACGTGCGCGGGAAAGGGATGCGAATGTGCTTTTCATCGCCGAGGCATACGACGGCGATCCCGCCAAGATGTCCGATGGGGATGCGCTCGATGAGCTTTGGAAAGCCGGTTTCGACGGAGCCTACGAGCATCCCACCTACAAGATCCTGCAAGGCATCTATGAATCCGGGAAATGGGCGAACGACATCGACGGCGAGACCTTTGGCGGCGAGCGTTTCCATCACTGCGTGCGCTACATCGAGAACCACGATGAGGTGCGCGTGGCCAATCCGCATCATTGGGGCGGTGTGGGCATGGGCGCGGGGAAGCCGGCGGCGGCGGTGATCTTCGGCATGAGCCGCCCGGCGATCATGCTCCACGCCGGTCAGGAAATCGGTGAGCCGGCCATCGGTGCGGAGGGCTTCAGCGGCGACGACGGGCGCACCTCGATCTTCGATTACACGGCCATGCCGGAGTTCCAGAAATGGTTCAACGGCGGGAAATGCGACGGCGGGAAACTTTCCATCGCGCACAAATCGCTGAGGAAATGGTATGGCGATCTGCTGGCGATCCTGCGTGAACCGGCCTTCACCGCGGGCGATTTCTACGGACTGAACCACGCGAACAAGCAGAACCCCGCCTTCGGCCGCGTCGGGGGCGAGACCTGTTCCGGGCATTGGCTCTATGCCTTCCTGCGCCGCGATACGGATTCCGGCCAGGCGTTCCTTTGCCTCGTGAATTTTCATCCGACGGAGACTCTCACCGAAGTGCGGGTCATCATTCCGGAGCATGCGTTGGATTGGCTTGCGAAAGGGGTGTGGATTTCTTTCGAGGGGAAATTGGGTTGCCGCAACAAGCTCACTGCCAGTTCCCACGAACTCGCAGTCATCGGTTTGGCGCTGGGAGATCTGGAACCCTTAGGGGTCCGCTATTACGAGCTGTCGCCGTAGGCCTTGGACTGATAC
>JAIXQS010000089.1 GCA_027485615.1 Verrucomicrobiaceae bacterium | reverse complement strand
CGCGCTCGCGCAGGGCGGCGGGGAGGTGGCCGTGCCCGCGGAATTGATCGCGAAGATCGAGAGGGATTTCGGGCTCACCTTTCTCTCCAGCCCGGTATTCCATCGCATCGCGGGGGAGGAACTCGGACACCGCATCGAGGCGGCGATGGAGAGCCGTTTCGGCCCGCAGGGCGTGGAAGACAGGCAGGAAGCCTACCGCTGGATCGGCTGGCTGCGGGAGGAAGATGCGTTTCTGGAGCAGATGGTCGCCGTGAAATCGGTGGGCGCGCTCGGATGGTTCGATGAGGTGACGGGCGAGGCTTGGGTGACGGATCGGTTCGATCTCAAGAACATCCCCGACCAGGCGGCGATGGCGCGGCTGCTCGTTAGGATACTTCTGAACCAACATTTTCCGCCGCCCTCCGCGTATCCGGGCGACGACGCGGCGCGGGCGCGGGAAGCCTTGCACGCGGGTGCGGCCTCCGGCGCGGAGGCGAGGTTCTACGCGGCAAGCGCAAGGGGTATCGGCTTCGTGCCCATGAACGACAACAGCGCCGCCGCCCGCCTGCTGCTCACGCTTTCCGAATTCGTCCAAGGCGTCAGCCTTTTCCCGGCGGTGGAGGGGAAAGGGCTGGCAGACACGCTTTTTGTGAAAGGCACAGGGGAATTCGCCGAGCGCATAAGGAAGCCGCCGCAGAACACCCTGGAGATCGTCCTGCCGGGCGAGACCGGGCGCGGCGGAGAGGTGGCCTTGCCGGAAATTTCCGACGAGGTGTTCCTCAGGGATAGCGCAGGATACCTCGGCCTGCGGCTATGGCTTTCCCTGACCGAAGATCTCGGCATGGCCGAGGAGGTTTCCCGCTCCTGGGTGAAGGACGGCTATGCGCTCTTCGCCGACGGCGAGATGTCGAGCGGGCTGGTATGGGAAGTGACGCTGGAAAACAAGGCGGCGGCGAACACCTTCGCGAAGGCCGCCCAAGACCTCGCGGAGGCGATGGCCAAGGAAGGCCGCTTCCTCGGCACGGCCAGGGTCTCTGATACCACCGTGAGGTTCTTCAATACCGCGGAGAAAGAGACCGCCGCGCAACTCGGGGAGCGGTGAATTTCATCCTCAACCGACTCACACCGGCCGGTTGGATCTCAGCCTACGCCCCTAACTGCCAAGATCACGTTTCATGGCTCTGATCGCCGAAGCTCCGCAGAGTTATTTCAGCAGCGCGAGGATGGGGGCGGGATAGACCCCGAAAACGATGGTGAGTGCGGTGAGCGCAGCGATGGAGATTTTTGAGATCGCGGGAAGCGGGATGGCGGAGGAATCGCTGGCCTCGATCCACCACATGGCGCGGATCGTCTTGAAATAGTAGTAGAAACCGGCGGCGGCGGCGATGACGGCGATGGTCAGGCCCGCCCAGAGGTGCGCTCCGGCGGCGAGCTGGAAGACGAAGAATTTCCCGATGAAGCCGGCGGTGAGCGGCACGCCCGCGAGGGCGGCGAGCAGAACTGTCATCGCCAGGGCGAGGAGCGGATTGCTTTTTCCGAGGCCGTTGAAGTCGGTGATCGCCTCGCCATCGCGGTGGATGCGGATCTGCGCAAGGACGAAGAACACGCCCATGGTCATCAGCAGATAGGTGGCGAGGTAGAAGGAAACGGCGTCCACCGAGGAGATGCTGGAATCGGTGCCCGGCGCCCATGCGGCGAGTGCGAGGATCAGGAATCCGGCGTGCGCGATGGAGGAGTAGGCGAGCAGGCGCTTGAGGTTCGTCTGCGGGATGGCGGCGAGGTTTCCGTAGAGCAGCGTCGCTCCGGCGAGAATGAGCAGGATCGTCAGCACCTGGCTGCGGACGGGCGAGGTCTCGCCGAGGAAAGGTGTGAGGAAACGGATCAGCAGGATGAAGCCGGCCGCCTTCGAGCCGACGGAGAGGAAGGCGGTGGTCGGGGTGGGCGCGCCCTGATAGACATCGGGGATCCACATCTGCATGGGGAACGCACCGACCTTGAAGCCGAGCGCGACGAGGACGAGGGCGATGCCGAAGAGAAGAGGGATTGGAGATTGGATATGGGAGATTGCGGTCGGCATCAGATCGAGGCGCATCGTGCCAGTGGTGCCGTAAACCCAGGCGATGCCATAGACGAGGAAACCGGTGCTGAGCGCGCCGAGGATGAGATATTTCGCACCCGCCTCAAGGGAACCGACGTTGCGACGCATAAAGGCGACGAGGATGTAGAAGGTGATGGTGACCAGCTCCAGCGCGACGAAGGCTCCGGCGAGATCTTTCGCGGAGGCCATCCACATCATTCCGGCGCAGGCGAAAACGGGGAGACAGTAGAACTCGCCGGTGCCGTTCTCCGAGGTGGGATCCGCCGTGTAGCGGGAGAGGATTTTCCGGTAATCGATGGCCATCAGCAGCACCAGGATCGTGGCGAGCAGGGCGAAGATTTTGTAGAAGCGGGCGAGGGAATCGAACTGGTAGAAATTCCAGAGCGGCCATTCCGCCCATGCCGACGCGGGCTTCGCATCCGGGCCATACGCAAAAAACGTGGCGATGAGGATGAGGGCGAGGCCGATGGCTCCGGCAAAGCCGACCCATGATTTTTGCTTCGAGGGCACGAAGGCTTCGGCCAAAAGAATGACGAGGCCGAGCGTGACGGTGAGGGCTTCCAGGTAATAAGCGGGCATGTGGGAGAAAATTCTAAATTTTAAATTTTAAATTCTAAATGGGGAGAAGAGGCAGCGATTCTTTATTTAGGATTTCGTGCTTACTGCTTCGTGCTTCACTTAAGCAGGTTGAGGATGAGGTTGGGGAAGAAGCCGACGGCGAGGAGGGCTACAATGAGGAGGACGGCGGGGATGTGGTCGGCGAGGGTGAGGTCGGCGGCTTTCTCGGTGGATTTCACCGCGGGGCCTTGGAAGATGTTGCGGTAGGCGCGGAGCATATAGACGGCGGAGATCACCACGCCCCAGATCGCGAGGATGCAGGCGATCTGCACGGGGCCGAGGCCGTTGGCGGGGACGTAGTTCTGGAAGGCCGAGAGGAACACGAGAACCTCGCCGGAGAAGTTCGCGAGGCCGGGGAGTCCGATGGAGGCCATCGCGGCGATGCCGAACAGGAACGCCATGCCGGGCGCGGATTTCGCGAGGCCGCCCATATCGGAAAGATCCAGCGAACCGGTGCTGCGCTCGATGCGGTCCGCGAGGCCGAAGAGCAGCGCGATGGATACGCCGTGCGCGAACATCAGGACGACGGCGGCGGGCAGGGCGAGGGTGTTGCCGGGCACGGCGATCAGTGCGGCGATGGCGAGGAAGATGTAGCCCATGTGCATCACCGAGGAATTGCCGAGCAGGGTATCGAGGCGTTTCTGGGAAATGGTCACGAAGCCGACCCAGAGGATATTTCCCAACAACAGCACGAGCAGCGGCGTGAGCCATGCCTGCATTCCTTCCGGCACGAGCGGCACGGCTACGCGGAGCAAACCGTAGAGGCCGAATTTTTTCAGCACCCCGGCGTGGAGCATGGCGGTCGGGGCGGGGGCGCTGGCGTAGGCGGGCGCGGCCCAGGAGTGGAAGGGGAAAAGGGAAACGAGCGTGCCGAAACCGACGATGAGCAGCGCGGCGATGCCTTTCTGCGCGGCGGGATCGATGGTGCCGGCGATGTCCTTGATCTGCCGCATGTCGAAGGTGCCCGCCAGCGAGGCCAGCCACACCAGTCCGGCCAACAGCACCAGCGAGCCGAGACCGAGGTAGATCGTGATTTTCCAAGCGATCCCGCGCCGGTCACCGCGGCCGAGGATGCCGATCATCAGGAAAGTGGGGATCAATGCCATTTCGTGGAATGCGTAGAAGAAGAAAAGGTCCGTCGAGGCGAAGGCTCCGATGGCTCCCGCGGCGATGAGCAGGGAGGAACCGTAGTAGAGTTTTTCGCGTCCATCCGGCGCTTTCCCGGAGAGAACGGCGGCCATGGTCACGATGACCGACAGGATCACCATCACCAGGCTCATCCCATCGAGGTATCCGAAGCTCAAGTGGATGGCGGGCTTTGCGAGCACGGGCAGGGAGAAATTCCAGATCTCCTCTTTCCAACAGAACATCGAGCCGAGGCCGAGGACAAGATTCAGCGCGGAGGCGGCGATGGCCGTGAGCCGGGCCGGAGCGCCGAGAAGGATCGCAAGGAAAGCGAGGATGGGCAGGGCGACGAGAAGTATGAGCATGGGAAAGAGGGCGGGTGG
>JAIXQS010000173.1 GCA_027485615.1 Verrucomicrobiaceae bacterium | reverse complement strand
TTTAAACTTTAAAACTCAATGAGGAGCAATGATGCGGAGCGATTGAGAAGATCGATACGCTTGACTTAAAAATGGGATTTAAAGTTTGGAGTTTAAAGTTTTAGTCGAAATCTCCCATGGTGGCGTGGACGACTTCGGAGCCGGAGGTGAGGCCGGACAGGACTTTGCGGATGCCGTCCTCGCGAAGGGTGCGCATTCCGAGCTCGCGGGCACGGCGGCGGAGCTGGCTCGTGGTCAGGCTGCCGTTGATCATGCCGCGGACTTCATCATCGATGTTGAAAAGCTCGAAGATGCCCATCCGACCGCGGTAACCGTTGCCGCGGCATTTCGTGCATCCGACCGGGCCGAAGATGGACGCCTGGGCGACGCGGGCAGCGTCGAGGTTGAGGGCGCGCATCTCCTTGTCGTTGAGCCCGGCGGGCGTCTTGCAGGCCGGGCAGAGCTTGCGGACGAGGCGCTGTGCGAGGACGGAGCGGACAGCGGAGGCGATCAGGAAGGGTTTTACCCCGATGTCGGCGAGACGGGCGATGGCGGAGGGCGCGTCGTTCGTGTGGAGGGTGGAGAAAACGAGGTGTCCGGTGAGTGAGGCGTTGATGGCGATGTTGGCGGTCTCCGCATCCCGGATCTCCCCGATCATGATGATGTTCGGGGCCTGGCGGAGCATGGCGCGGAGTGCGGCGGCGAAAGTCATGCCGATCTCCGATTTCACCATGACCTGGTTGATGCCGGGGAGTTCATATTCGACGGGATCCTCCACGGTGATGATTTTCTTGTCCGGCTTGTTGATGACGTTCAGGCAGGCGTAGAGAGTGGTGGTTTTACCCGAACCGGTAGGGCCGGTTACAAGTAGGATGCCATCCGGCAGTTTCAGCAGGGTTTCGAACTCTGCCTGGTCATCGGAAAAGAAACCGAGTTCGGGGAGGCCGAGGAGGAGGGCGGTTTTGTCGAGGATCCGCATGACGATGGATTCGCCGTGGTTCGAGGGAACCGAGGAAACGCGGAGATCAACCTCCTTGTCGCCCATCTTGAGCTGGATGCGGCCGTCCTGCGGAAGTCGTTTTTCGGCGATGGACATGCTGCCGCTCATCACCTTGAGGCGCGCGACGATGGCCGGGAGCAGTTTCTTCGGGTGTGTATCCACATGGACAAGCTTGCCGTCGAGGCGGTAGCGGATCCGGACGGATGTTTCCAGGGGTTCGATGTGGATATCCGAGGCCCTGAGTCGGAACGCTTCGGTGAGCGTCTGCTGAACCAGGCGAATGATGGGCGCGTCATTCGTCTCGACGCCGGCCTCCGAGTCACCTGTTGCGACCAGGAAGCTGTCGTCTTTCCCTTCCTGCCGTTTTTCAGCCACCTTGTAGAACTGCATCAGTTGCTGGTTGATGTCGCTGTGCGTGGCGCAGGCGAGATTCAATTCCCGACCGATGACGTGGGGCAGGCTGTCCAGTGTCTCGAAATCGAGGGGATCCGCCACGGCGACCGTGAGGTAAAGGCCGTCGTCGGTGACGGGGATGACGCGGTAGCGGCGGGCGGTGTCTTCGGAGACGGTGAGTATGACAGCGGGATCGAAATGGAAGCCGGCCAGGTCCACGAAAGGGATGCCCGCGTTGGATGCGAGTGTTTCGGCAACCTGGGTTTCGGTTACATCCGAGCGGTTGATGAGGTGCTGAACGATCGTCAGTCCGCCAGAGAGTGAGGCACGGGCGCTTTTGAGTTGTTCCGCTTCGATGATGCCGCCTTCCACGAGCAATTCGGCCAGGTAATCTTCATTGGTGAACACGGGAATGCTTTGCTGGGTATGGGATTGTGGGTTTGGCGGCGAAACCACCAGAATGATTGGTAGGTGTTCAAGTTGGTCAAGCCGGGCGAGGGTGTCAACCTGCCACATCGGCTAATGCTTGCAAACGGCAAGGAATGTCGGAGTCAGCGGTTGGGCTTCTGGATCAGGAAGCGGAAATGTGCTGCTGCGTCGAGGAATTGCGCGTCGGATGGCTCGGCGAAGTTACGGATGAAGTCCGCGAAGGGGTTGGATGGAGAGGATGCCAGCCATGGGCGGGACCAGGCCGCGAGGTCGGTGAAATTGACATCTGCGGTGATGTCCTGGAGACCGCAGTTTTCAAAGACGGCGGAACCGTGAAGGCGCTGGTGGAGGAGGTAGGCGCGCAATGTGCCGTGGGGGCGCTGGTGGTAGAGTTGCTCCGCAATGTCCCCGTAGTCGATGGTCAGCATCTCGCCGCGCGTCCAGTGGGGCAGCCATGATTCGAGCCATAACCTGTAGGCGTCATGCACTTCCACTGTTTGGTTCTCATTGAATGGGATTTGGAAAATGGACGAGGGCGGCAACTGTGCGGCCGGTAACAGGATCTCCTGGTTTGAGGCGTTGAGCGCGACTTCCCGCCATGCCCCGGAGGTTTTCCTGAATACACGTGCGGGGAATGCGTCCACGAGTTCGTTGGAGAAGATCACGGCCGCACCGCAACAGCTTTGCAGCGCATCGAGGATGGATGTGTGATGCGATACCTTCTTTCCAAACAGGGCTTTCTGGTGCTCCGCGAGCGCGGGCGAGGACTCGACGAGATGAAAACGGGTTCGAAAGCGGATCGCGAAAGGCAGCTTGCGGATCACTTGGGCGGTGAGTGTTCCAAGGCCGGGGCCGATCTCGATCACATGGCGGGTTTTCGATTCGCTCAGGGTGCGTGCAATCCATGCCGCGATGGCGTTTGCGGGGGCTTCCGAAAGCTGCGGCGCGGTGGTGAAATCGCCGCGCGCGCCGATGCCGCGGATATTGCGTGCGTAGTAGCCGCGCACCGGATCGTGGAGCGCCCGAGCCATGAATTGCCCGATGGTCTCGAAACTGCCGGTGTCCATAACGAAAACAACCGCGGCCTTGCGGGGCGCGCGGTTGTGGGGAAAATTCCGTGTTCCTTCAAATCACTTCAAGGAGGCCGTGCGCGCCTTGCGGATGAAGCTGTTCACTGTTTCGGAAGGTTTCGCTCCGACGGAGAGCCATTTGTCGGCTTTCTCGAGATCGATCTCGTAGTTGGTGCCTTCGAGCATGGGGTCGTAGGTGCCGATCTGTTCGATATAACGTCCATCGCGGCGCTTGCGGCTGTCCACGGCGACTATCTTGTAATAAGGGCGATCCTTGGTGCCCTTGCGGTTGAGGCGGAGAGAAACTGACATGGTATGACTTGTTACGTGGTTGCCCACAGGCGGGCGGGGGGGGAAGTTGGGTTAAATCACAGGAGGCGACAAGCGAAATTTTGGCGAGTTTCGCGGAAAACGAAAACCGGTCTCGGGGATATGGAAAAACCCGGCGGGACGGATCCGGCCGGGTTTTGAAAAATCATTCGCTCGCCGCTCAGAATTTCTGGGTGCGGGAGTAGGTGTAGTAGGATTCGGCGCCGAGCTCGGGCGGGAACTCGGAGAGACCTTCATGAACGTTCATTTGGATCCGGTTGTCCTGGCCGCACTTTTCGTAAGGGGGCTTGAAGGTGCCGCGATAAGTGGGGCAGCTGAAAGTGAAAAGCTCATAGAAACCATAGCCGAGACGGGTCAATCCGCGGCTGGTGCCGTCGATGGCTCCGTATGACCAGCCGGCTTTGCCGCCGTAGGTGTCCGACTTACGCACGATCTGCTCGGGGATTTCGATGAAGCCGTAGAGAATGTTGCTGACGGCACGTCCCAGCTTGCGGGTGGAGGTGTAGTGTGAGCCGGGAGGTGACTGGATATCTGCGGCAGCGAAACCGCTGAGGACGCAGAGAGTGGTGGCTGCAACGAGGAATTTTTTCATGCGGGGAAAAGGTATGGAATGCCAGCGGGGCTTGGCAACGGCAAAATTGGATTTTTCCGGAGGCTATGGTGTCATCCTTCCGCAGCCAGATCGGGATAGCGGATGTCGGGGCTTTTTCATCCATTCCTTTCGAGACCGGGTGATCCTTGGAAAGCAGCTCGACGCCATGATCAAGCACCTCGCCGTTGTCCCCGATGGGCGGAGCCTGCACGGAGCAATCGATGCGCCGGATGATCGCTTTTCCGACCAAGGGTTTGGGATCGGATTTCGTCTTTCCGGGCATCAGCGGGCAGGCGACGAGGGGGCGAGCCGGATCCCCCGATTAGATGAAGCGGCCGGCCAGAGTCATTCACACCTTGTCCGGCATCATCCGCAGATCGAGGGTGAAGGGGAAATCGGGGCTTTGAACGGGTTCGACGGGGTGAATTTTTCCACCGGTGTGGCCGCTCCGGAAGAAGCGGGCGAGACGGCGCGCCTCGGCTTCGTAGGAGTTCACGGGGAAATTCTCGCTGCTGCGGCCGCCTGGGTGGGAGGCGTGGTAAGTGCAGCCGCCGATCGCCATGTCGTTCCAGGTGTCCACGAGGTCGAAAACGAGCGGGGTATGCACGGGGATGGTCGGGTGCAGGCAGCTCGGCGGCTGCCAGGCGCGGTATCTCACGCCGGCCACGAACTCGCCGTGCGTGCCGGTGGAATGCAGCGGGATGCGGTAGCCGTTGCAGGAAACGACATGCCGCTCGCCGGTCATGCCTTTCACCTTGATCTCCATCCGCTCCACCGAGGAATCCACATAACGCACCGCGCCGCCGGGCGCGCCCTCCTCGCCGAGGACATGCCATGGCTCGATGGCGTGGCGCAGTTCCATCTCGATTCCCGAGCGCTCCAGATCGCCGATCCTCGGGAAACGGAACTCAAGGTGCGGATGGAACCATTCGCTTTCGATGTCGTATCCGTGGGCTCCGAGATCGGCGAGGACGTCGTTGAAATCCTGCCAGACGAAATGGGGCAGCATCCAGCGGTCGTGGATCTCGCTGTCCCAGCGGACGAGCTGTTTCACGTAAGGCTCTTTCCAGAAACGGGCGACGAGGGCGCGAAGGACGAGGTGCTGCGCGAGGCTCATGCGCGAGTGTGGCGGCATCTCGAAGCCGCGCATTTCCAATAGCCCGAGGCGTCCGGTGGCGCTGTCGGGGGAGTAGAGCTTGTCGATGCAGAACTCGGCGCGGTGGGTGTTGCCCGTGGAGTCGATCAGCAGGTTGCGGAACGCGCGGTCCACTTTCCACGGCAGGGAGTTTCCCTCTCCCTCCAGCGTCCGGAAAGCGACCTCCAGCTCATGGATCGCGTCGTTGCGCGCCTCGTCGATGCGAGGTGCTTGCGAGGTCGGGCCGACGAAAAGTCCGGAGAATAGGTAGCTCAGCGAGGGGTGGTGGTTCCAGAACGTGACCATGCTCCGCAGCAAGTCGGGGCGGCGCAGGATGGGGCTGTCGGAAGGAGTCTGGCCGCCGATGATGATGTGGTTGCCGCCGCCGGTGCCGGTGTGGCGGCCGTCGATCATGAATTTTTCCGTGACCAGGCGGCAGAGGCGCGCCTCTTCGTAAAGCGTGGTGGTGTTGCGGACGAGTGCGTCCCAGCTTGCGGCGGGTTGGAGGTTCACCTCGATCACGCCGGGATCGGGGGTGACTTTCACCACCTCAAGGCGCGGATCGAAGGAGGGGGAAGTTCCTTCCAAAATGACCGGCATCTCCAGCTCTGCCGCGGTCTTTTCGATGACGGCGACCATTTCCAGGAAATCCTCCGTGGTATCCACCGGCGGGAGGAAAACATACAGCCTGCCATCGCGCGGCTCGACGCAGAGCGCGGCGCGGGTGATCCAGCCTGCGCTTTCTCCGGCGGCAGGTTCCTTGGTTTCGTCACCTGAAAAAGCCGGGCGGAGGCGCGGCTCTCCATTGATTTGCATCACGGCATTCCTGGTCGGGAGAGGGGGATAGGAGGCGGTCGGATCCTGCGGGATGGCCCACGGATAATCCTCCTTTTTCACCCACGGCAGGGAATCGAGCGGCAGGCGGTATCCCATCGGCGAGTCGCCGGGGAGCAGGAAAAGCGACTCCTCGCGCAGGAACCACGATCCGCTCGTCCAGCGCGAAACCCCATCGACGGCCTTCTTTTTCAGCGGCAGCACATGACCCGCGACGGCGTTCAGTCCGGTCTCGAAAATACGTGCGATCCGATCCCGCTCCAGCTTGCTTTTGAGGTTCGACTTGAGCGGATCGACATTCGAGGGCAGCCGCCGCTCGCGCCACATGTAGTAGAACGCATCCTCGAAGCCGGGGATGAGGAATT
>JAIXQS010000043.1 GCA_027485615.1 Verrucomicrobiaceae bacterium | reverse complement strand
CGTTTCTGGGGTTATCTCCGCAATCCCCGTCAATCCGCCGACAAGGCGAAACTCGTCATCATGCGCGAAGACCGCAAACTCAACCCCGACCGCTTGCCGGAAAACGGCCCGGCCGGTCAGAGATACGGTTTCGACCAGAACTACGAATACCGAATCCGCGGCAGCTACACGGGCGAGACATCCTACGACCCGAACAGCAACCAGATCCTGCCCGTATTCCTCGCGACCGGGTACGAGGTGGTTGATCGCGATTCCGGCTGGCTCTTCAGCCCTTCCGACCATTACAACCCCCTCAGCATCACATTGCGCCCCCGGTAATCCTTCCCTTACATGATCATCAAAAGGCACACGACAGGCGGGGAGAAAACCAAACCGAGGAAAATCGGTGACGCACCCGCGATCGGAAATGTGCCGCGCGCTTCGACCGAGAATCCGACAGGCCGCAAGAAAAGGTCAGTACGCAGCACGCGGAGGAAGAAGCTGCCGAAGCAATTTTGGGTATGGTCCGCGCTCGTCTGCATTGTCTCGTTTTACTCGATGTTCATCTCCCTCGCAAGGCACACACGCCATAGCGAGGAGCGTAACGGGAACTCCGCGAACAGCTACGAAAAGCCCGGCGATTTCGACCTGATTTTTGAAAAAGAGGAAAGCTCCGATTTGCCTGATCTGAAATCGGATGAGGCGATCGGCATCGTGACTCAGGCGCTCGCAAACCGCGACCCCGGCCTGATGAGGGATTTTTTCATACTTGGAAAAGGTAACACCCCGGAACAAGCCATGGAGGAACTGGTTCGCATCAGTGATGCCGAGGGAACTATCGTCCGCACGGAGTGGATCGGACTGAAGTCCCCGAACGGTGGCGCTGTGCTGCAAGTGTATGTTTTCACGGCAAGAGACGGACAGGAACGAGCCCGGACCGCGCAGTTTGCAAAGAATTCCGATGGAAAGTGGCGCATCGACCTCGATGCTTACCTCAGGAAATGCGTGCCACCGCTCGCGGAAGTAGTTGCGGGCGAAGCGGTCACATCCCAAGTCAGGGTCTTTGTGGACGAAGATCAGTATTACCACGGAATCTACTCCGACGAAACGAAGTGGAAAGTCTATGCCTTGGCCTCACCGGACATCACCGATATCCTGTATGCCTACGCGAAGCTCGGATCCAGCCAAGACAAGGCCCTCAGGGGGATCATTGATTCCGATGAAAAGCTCCACCGTGCGACCTTGAGCATCGTCAAACAGCCGGACAGCGGCCCTCGCCAATTCGAGATCTCACGTGTCATCGCTGAGGACTGGATCATCGGGGACAAGGATTTCGATGAGTCGTTCTGAACAGGGGGCGGTTAGGCGGGTTCTGTCTCGGCCTCCCCGATCTCGCCCACTTCCGATTTCTCCGCCAGCTTGCGGAAATGCACCTGCCCGACCCTGCGGCCGTCGGTACTGGTGACCTTCGCCTCGTAGCCGAGGATCTCAAGTGTTTCGCCTGTCTCAGGGAACCTCTCAAGCTGCTGCGTGATATACCCGCCGACCGTCGTCACCTCGCCGCTCTCGAGGTAAAGATCCGCGACGTATCCCTCAAGGTCGTTGAGCGTCACCGAACCCTCCACAACAAACTCGTCGTCATTGATCCGGATGAACGGGGAATGCTCGTTGTCGAACTCGTCCTGGATGTCACCGACCAACTCCTCCATCACGTTGTCAAGGAAGACCACCCCGACAGGCGTACCGAACTCATCGACCGCCATCGCCAGGTGGGCATGCTCCTTGAGGAAAAATTTCAGCAGCGAATCCAGCGGCATGGTGTCCGGCACCATCTTGAGATCGCGCTTGATCCGCATCAGGTCGGTATCGGGATCGTTGAGCAGTTTGAACATATCCTTGATGTGGATCAGTCCGATCGCCTGGTCGAGGTGACCTTTTACCAGAGGAAAGCGCGTGTGCTTGCTGCGTATCGCGACATCCAGGGTCTTTTCGAAAGGCTCGTCGGCATCGAGCACGACCACCTCGGTGCGCGGCGTCATCACGTCGCGCACCCATAGCTCGTTGAGTTCCAGCGCGTTGATCAGGATCTCGCGCTCGGTGTCGGTCACTTCCTTGAATTTCCCCGAGTGTGTAACCAGGATGGCCAGCTCTTCCGCCGAGTGGACATGCTCGCCCTCGCTGATGGGATCGATCCGGAAAAAGGTCTTCAAAAGCCAGTTCGCCGTGCCCTGGAAAAAACGGATGACGAGGTAGAACGTCTTGAAAAAGAGATGAAGCGGCCCGACCAACATCATGGTGGTGCCCAGCGCCCGGCGAATTGCGATCGACTTGGGCATGAGTTCACCGACGACGACGTGAAGGAACGTGAAGGAGGCATAGGCAATGACCAGCGAGACCCAATAGATTCCTACTTCCGGCATGCCGGTTTGCGCGAGTATCGGCGATACCAGCGCTTTCACGAAGGGCTCACCGAGGAAACCGAGGGCGAGGGACGAGAATGTGATCCCGAGTTGGTTCGCGGAAAGATAGCCGTCGAGGTGCTTCACCACATGGATGGCGCGTTCGACATCGGCGCCGGTTTCCTTTCCGTGGGATTCAAGCTGGCTGGGCCGCACCTTCACGATCGCGAATTCCGATGCGACGAAGAACGCGTTCAACAGCAGGAAAAACGTGATTCCCAGGAGATAAAAAATGGTCTCCCCCAAACTGGGGAAATCATGAACCACCGCGGTGCCGGCGATGAGGGCAAAAATGGAAAGGGTGTCTATCATCGGAATTCAGAGTTTCTCGTAAACCCCTTGGTCGCGTTTCTCGAGTATGGTGAAACCCGCCTTCTTGGCGTCCGAAACCGATAATGGCTTCGCGACGCGTGGCGAGTTGACCCGGGAAAGCACTTTCCGCACCGGATTTTTGCAGATCAGGCATTTCAACAAAGCCTCACGGTCAACGGGTCTGCGCAGCTCAAATCCTTTGCGACAAACCCGGCACGATCGTTCTGGATCGTCGGGGGCTTCGGATACGTATTCGTAAATGGGCATGGGGGAATGGCGCGGGCTCGGGTGATTATGGCCCAGCGCCTGTGCGGACTTGCAGGGAAGTCCGGAAACCGGCTTACCAGCTCGATTTCGTCACTCCCGGAAGCAGTCCCGCAGAGGCATACTCGCGGAACGTGATACGGGAGAGGCGGAAACGGCGGAGGAAAGCACGGCGGCGACCGGTCACCTCGCAGCGGTTCACCAAACGGGTAGGGCTGGCATCGCGGGGAAGCATCGAGAGACCGACGTAATCCTTCTCCTCCTTGAGCTTGCGCCTCAGGTCGGCGAATTTGTCAACTGTGCTCTGTTTGCGCTTATTGCGGGCGATCCAACTTTTCTTAGCCATGATTAGGGGGGCGCTTGATACCCCACCCACCCCACGGTGCAAGCCCAAACTTGCCATTTTTATGAAAAAACCCGGCAACCGGCCAACAATCCTATTTTACACCCCCATACGGACACGCGATGTCTATGCTGCCAGGATCGTGCCGTCATGAAAACACAAACCACCACCACACTCGCGGTGCTCGCCTTGTTCACGGCCTTTTCGACCGCAAAACCTGCGCCGGATCCACGTATCATAGCCGATAAACCCAAGGTCGCCCCCCCCGCTGTGATCGACGGCGAAGCGGAGAACCGCATACAGATCGCCATCCTGTCCGATACTTCCAGCAGCATGGACGGTCTCATCGACCAGGCCAAGACCCAGCTCTGGAAAGTCGTGAACACGTTCATCGAAGCCAAGCGCGACGGCAAAGCCCCTTTCGTCGAGGTCACGCTCTACGAATACGGCAACAACAACGCCGCCGGAAACGATTGGATCCGCTTTGTTAGCCCGATGACCCGCGATCTCGATCAGCTAAGCCGCGAACTTTTCGCGCTCAAGACGAAGGCGGCGAAGACTAAACCCGGCGTCGGCCTCGGACTCGCCTTGTCGAAACGCCTCGCAAGATCGATGGGCGACTCGCTCACCTGCTCACGCCGCGCCGATGGCGGCAGCGGAGCGGAGTTCATCATCAGCCTGCCGCTGGTTTAGCCCTTTTGGAAATGGTTGTCGGATAGGATTGGATCGCGGGTCTTAAGCCCGCCCCGGTGCCAACGATTTTCCATCCGCACTGGATTCTCCGGGGCGAACTGAAGACTCGCGGTCCGGTCGGGCGTGCTTTCCGCCGGAGATTTCCCTCCCCTCTCCGCCTCTTCGGTGCTAGCAGGTTGGCCATGCGTTT
>JAIXQS010000054.1 GCA_027485615.1 Verrucomicrobiaceae bacterium | reverse complement strand
TTTCGCAGGGGCCGCATTGGGCGGTGTCGTAATGGAGGCGGGCGGTGATGGCTTTGCCGGATTCGGTTTCCTTGTATTGCATGATGAGCCACTCGCCTTCCTTCGGGACGGGAACGGTGAATCCGGTTTCATCCTTGGCGACCTCCAGTTTCACCGGTGCCTGGCGGGTGCCAGCGGTGGCGGTGAGGGATCGGGCTTCGGCTTTCACGGGTTTCATGTCCTTGTCGAGGAGGGCGATGTGGAGCTTGCCGTCTTTCTCGGTGACTTCGCCGTGCATGGTTTCATCGGCGCTGAATTCGAGGATGCGGCCCTTGTTGGGGCCGAGCTCGATGCCTTCGTGGGCCAGTGCGAAACCGGCGGTGAGGGCGATGAGGATGGCGGTCAGTTTCGTTTTCATGTTTTGTTTTTCGTTGTTGTTCATCGGGCGGCCGGAGCGTCCAGCCTGAGAGCTTTTTCCGCCGCTTTCCTGCCGATGAGGAGAAAGACGGCGGGTGTGACCACGAGGTCGAGGAGGGTGGAGGAAATGAGGCCGCCAACGATGGCGACGGCGACGGGATGGAGGATTTCCTTGCCCGGCTCGCCGGGGGCGAGGACGAGCGGGATGAGGGCGATGCCTGCGGCGAGCGCGGTCATCAGCACGGGCACGAGACGTTCCTGCGTGCCGCGGGTGATGAGCGGGATGCCGAAAGCCTCGCCCTCGTGGCGCATGAGGTGGAGGTAATGGGAGATCATCATGATGCCGTTTCGCGCCGCGACGCCGCCGACGGCGATGAATCCGACGAGGGTGGCGATGCTGATGTTGTCGATTTTCCACCAAGTGAATGCGAGCGCACCGGCAAGGGCGAGCGGGAGGTTGAGCATGACCTGGAGGGCGAGCGAGAGGCTGCGGAAATATCCGGTTAACAGGACGATGATGACACCGGTGATGAGGCCGAAGAGGATGAGGATGCGCTTCGAGGCTTCCTGGCGGGCGAGGTATTCGCCTTCGAAATTCAGGGTGTAGCCTTGCGGAACCTCGACGGTTTCCGCGACGGCTTTCTGCCAATTTTCCACGAGCGATTCGAGGTCGCGCTCGCCGGTGTTCGCGCCGATCACGATGCGGCGCTGGCCGTTCTCGCGGTTGATGACGTTGGGGCCGTTGACCTCATGGACATCGGCGACAAGGGAGAGCGGGATATGGCGGCCGTTCGGTGCTTCGATGAGGAGATCGCCGATCTTTTCCGGCCAGGTGCGCCAGCTTTCGGGGAGGCGGAGGACCAGCTCGACGGTGGCCTCGCCCTCGCGGAGTTCGCCGAGCATGGAGCCGCCTAACAGACGTGAGACCTGCGCGTTGATGGAGCCGGGTGCCAGCCCTGCGCGGCGGGCGCGCTCGCGGTTCACCTCGATGCGGATCTGCGGGATGGGCACCTGCGCCTCCAGGTTCACATCGGTGAGGCCGGGGACGGATTGGCCGGCTTCCTTCACCTGCGTGCCGAGGCGGCGCAACGTGTCGAGATCCGGACCGTGGATTTTCACCGCGATCTTCGCGGAAACGCCGCTGAGCATGTGGCTGAGGCGGTGGCCGATGGGCTGTCCGACATTCACGAAGGTGCCGGGGATGCCCTTGAGCTTGTCGCGGATTTCCGCAAAAACCACCTCGCGGTGACGGCCGCCTTCGTTGAACTCGACATCGAACTCGTTGACGGAGACCGGCATGACGTGGTCGTCCCGTTCCGCGCGTCCGGCGCGGCGTCCGACGGTTTTGACTTCGGGAATTTCCAAAAGCAGTCTGACCGCGCGGCCGCCGATCTCATTCGATTGTTTCAGCGAGGTGCCCGGAGCGCTGGCGAAGGAGATGGTGGCGCTGCCCTCGTTGAAGGTGGGCAGGAATTCCTTGCCCATGCCGGGGTAGAGCATCCCGGCTGCGACGACCAGCAGGACGGCCACGGCAATGACCACGAGCGGCGCTTTGAAAGCGGCTTTCAGGAAAGTCACGCGTGTGATGAATTTCAGCCCCCGGACGAGCGGGCCGTCGCTGTGCTCCTTGCCTTCCTTGGGTTTGAGGAGAAAGGAGCAAAGTACGGGGATCACCGTAAGTGACACGACGAAGGAGGCGCCCATGCTGACGATGGTCGCGATGGCAATGGGTTGGAAAAGGCGGCCTTCCAATCCCGCGAGACCCAGTAGCGGGACGAACACCAGCACGATGAGGATGGTGGCGTAAAGGATGCTGGAGCGCACCTCGCTGGAGGCGGAGGCGATGACCTCAAGGCGCGGCCTTGGTTGCGGCAGTGCGGCGTTTTCCCGCAATCGCCGGAAAACGTTCTCCGCATCCACGATGGCATCATCCACCACCATGCCGATGGCGACGGCGATGCCGCCGAGCGTCATGCTGTTCACTCCGGTGCCGAACCATTTGAAAGTGATCAGGGTGATCGCGAAGGACAGCGGAATGGCCGTGAGGGTGATGAAGGTGGTGCGGAGGTTCAGCAGGAAAAGAAACAGGATGATGGTGACCATGATGGCTCCATCGAGAATCGCTTCCTTGAGGTTTCCGACGGCGTGCTCGATGAAATCGCCCTGGCGGAAAAGGATGCCCGCCTCGACCCCGGCGGGCAGGCTGGGGCGGAGTTCTTCGAGTGCCTTTTCGATGGCGGCGGAGAGCTTGAGCGTATCGAAGCCGGGAGCCTTATCGATGCTGAGGATCACGCCTGGGGTTTCGCGGTCGTCGTTCTCGAAGGAAATCCCCGCATCGCCGCGCATGGTGGCGACACCGAATTTCACCGTGGCGACATCGGCGATGGTGATGATGCGGTCGCCGGTGTGTTTCACGGAAGAGGCGGCGATGTCGGCGGGATCGGCGGTCATCGCGAGGTTCCGCACCATGATCTCGCGGGCACCGGACTGGAGGTATCCGCTGGTGTCGTTGCCAGCGGAGAGGGAGACGGCTTTTTCCAACTCATCCAACGTAACGCCCTCGGCCTGCATTTTCAGTGGGTCGGGCTCGACGTGGACTTGTTTCACGCCACCGCCGATGGCGAGCACTTCCGCGACACCGGGGATGCTCTGCAAACGGCGGGCGACATTCAGCTCGGCGTAGGTGCGCAGATCCATCGGCGCGATGGCTCCGTCCGTGGAGCGCAGGCCGACGAGGAGGATCTCCCCCATCAGCGAGGAAACGGGGGTCATGCCCGCACGGGTGTTTTGCGGCAACTTGACCGCTTGCAACCGTTCCTGCACGAGCTGGCGGGCGCGGTAAATGTCCGTTCCCCAGCCGAACTCCACGAAGACGAGCGAGAGGCCGACGTCGGAGTTCGAACGCAGGCGGTCGAGTCCACCGATGCCCAACAGGGCGTTTTCGAGCGGGCGGGTGACAAGGGTTTCGACCTCCTCGGGCGCGAGGCCGGGGGCTTCCGTCAGCACGGTGACGGTGGGCTTGGTCATGTCCGGCAGGACTTCCACGGGAAGCTCGGTGCCGGTGCGGATGCCCAGCAACAGGACAAGCAGCGCCATCGCGAGGACGAGAACGCGGTTTCTAAGCGAGAAGCGGATGAGGTGGTTGAGCATTTAAAAAACGAGATTGACGGGTGATAGCATTGATAGCACTTTGGGATATGGCTCAGTTGTTGGTGAGAAATATCCCGGATGAAGTGGTTAGATCCCTGAAGCTGCGTGCGGCGGCGCACGGGGTGTCCACAGAGGAGGAACATCGGCGGATTTTGGCGAAGGCCATGGCGGAAACCGTCGGGAATACGAGCGAAGGGATGAAGCGGGCGCTGACAGCGCTCGCTGAATCGGGTGCGGCCGATGACGAGTATGACTGGCACTTTGATCGGAAAGACCCTCGCAACGCCTGGCCTGGGCGCAGAGACCAGGGACTATTTGACGACTGAGCGTTTTCCGCATGTTCCTGATCGATACCAACGTGATTTCCGAAATCCGGAAAGGTGACCGGGCAAACCCTGCGGTGCGTGCATGGTTTGAGGCCCATGCGGCGGAATTGTATCACCTCAGTGTGCTGACCTTGGGTGAGATCCGAAAAGGCATTGAACAGATCCGCGCAAAGGATAATGGGAAAGCCGCCGCATTTGAGAAATGGCTTTTGGAAATTTCGGCGAGCTACGAGGGGCGGATTCTTGGGATCGGTGTTGATGAGGCTGAGATCTGGGGTCGTCTGGGTTCTGAGGGGGAACTGCCGGAAGTGGATGGTTTGATCGCGGCGACGGCGAGGGTTCACGGCCTTTCGGTCGTCACCCGCAACGTCAAGGATTTCGAGCGTTGTGGAGTGACCGTGATCAATCCTTGGGAGTATTCGGGATAGCCGGAGTGGACTCATGATTGGGTCGAGGGTTGGTTTTTCCGTATGAACACGCTGGTGATCAACAGCAGGAAAAGCACGCCGCAGGCGATGCTTAGGAAAACGACAAGCGGGCTGTTGCTGCCGTGTTCGTGGTCATGGCCATGATCACCGCCGGATGCGGCGAGTTGCTCGGCGGTCATTTCCGTCCCATCCTCGTTGTGCGGGTGGCCGTGGGCGGCATCGAGCGCTTCCTTGAGTGAGACGCTGCCTTTCCCCGCGAAGGACAATGAGTAGGAACCTTTCGTGACCACTTCGTCTCCGGGCAGGAGACCGGCGGTGATCTCCGCGCGTTCCCCGCTGATCTCGCCGACGGTGACCGGGATGCGGACGTAGGCGTTTTCGAGTTCGTAGTCCTTGATGAAAACGAAGCGGTTCGAGCGGTCGCCCTGTAACGCGTCGCGCGGGATGCTGAGAATGTTTTCGCGCTTCGATATGATGAGGGAAAACTCGGCCCTCATACCCGGGCGGAGTGTGGAAGCGGGATTCGGCAGTTCAAAGATCGCGCCCAGCGTGGTGGTGTTGGGTTCCTCGTCGGTATTGAGCCGGAGAAAAGCGGACGCCGTTTCCTCCGTCCCGAGCGAGGGGATACGGATACGCGCCGTGAGGCCTTCCTTCAAAATCGCCGCCTGATGCTGCGGGACGCGGGCGACCGCCCATACGGTTTTCAGATCTAGGATTTCCATCAATTCCTTGTCCGGTTCAACGGGTGCGCCGAGGTGGCCGTCCGAGCTGATGACGAGTCCGTCGGCAGGGGCTTTCAGCTCGATAACCGGCGGTGGATCGCCGGGCTGGCGACTCTCGATGCGGAGCAGGACATCGCCTTTTTTCACGAAGTCGCCCTTATGAGCGAGGACTTCCATGATCTTGCCGGGGATGCGGCTGGAAAGAACGGAGTGGCTTTCGCAGGTGTGCTCGATCTCGCCGAGCACGGGGAGGGTGCGTTCGAATGTGGTTTCCTCTGCGGCGACGGTTTCGATGCCGAGGTTCCGGATGGCGTTGGCATCGAGAACGATGGTGTTCTCGTTGCGGGGGGCTTCGGCGGCGAAGGCGGAAGCGATGAACAGAATGGAGAGGGATGTGTATTTCATGGATGGAAGGGGTCAATGGTTGCCGAGGGCGGCTTCGTGGCGGACGCGGGCGAGGTGGAACTCGCGCAGCGCGTCGAGGCGGGTGGAGGCAAGCTGGAGGCTTTTTTCGCGGGAGCGGAACACCGTCTGGATATCGGTCAGGGATTGGGCGTAGGCTTCGTCCGCGGCTTTGGATTGTTCCGCCGCCAAGGGCAGCAGGGTCTCATCGAGTTCGCGGATGAGCTTCGCCCATTCGATCATCTGTGCACGGTCGGATTCCGCTTCGAGGCGGATGTTGCGGGCGAGGGCTGTGGCTTCGAGTTTCCGGCGCTCGTGGGCGGCTTGCGCTTCCTCGATGGCTCCCTCGTTTTTGTTCCAAAGGGGTAGTGGGATGCGGAAACGGAAACCGACGATGCCCTCGTTATCGTATCCGTTTGGCGCGTCCTCCGAGCGCTCGGCGGCGGCGAAGAGACCGGCCTCCACGTCATCGTAGCGGAGGGCTTGCTGGAGATCGATACCTTGGCGGGCGGCATCGACTTCGAGCATCGCCGCCTGGAAATCGGGACGCAGCGAGGGGTTCACCGCGTCTGAGGGAAGGGAGGGCGGAGCCAAGGTGCCACCCACGCTGATCGATTCACCCGCATGCATCCCGAGAAGCGGTTTCAGCTCGCCCACGGCGGCGGCTTCCTCCGCGTCGAGCTGTCGGATCTGGGCGGAAATGCTTGCCGCCTCGAGCCGTGCTGTGGCGGCGTCCAGCGCCGAGCCGCCGGCGCGCAGCATCTG
>JAIXQS010000164.1 GCA_027485615.1 Verrucomicrobiaceae bacterium | reverse complement strand
TTCCGGCACCTTTGTCAACGCCGAGGGGCGTGCGCAGAGTTTCAACGGCAGCACCCGTCCCCTTGGCGAGACCCGCCCGGCGTGGAAAGTGCTGCGCGTCCTTGGCAATCTGCTCGACATCGATGGCTTCAAGTACGACACCTCGGAAGCGGTGCGTGCCGAGGTGCTCGGGGCTGCCAGCCTCGACGGACTCGACCTGTCCGGCCGCCTGAACAATGTGGGCCGTCTCGCGCTGCCCGCGCTGCCTGAGGCCGCAACTGGCTTGCAGCGGAGCGCCGATGTGCCGCCTTACTCCAGTGACGCTATCGTGCGCCGCGCCGAATCCCTGCAGCAGACTGACGACGCGAAAGTGCCGCGCGCGATCATTTCGGCTGCGCTGGCCGCTGCGCTCGGGGTGTCCGGAGGCGCCACTGTACGCGTCAAGCAGGGCAGCGGCTCGGTGGTGCTGGCCTGCGAAATCGATGAAAGCCTTCCGGCCAACGTCGTGCGTGTCGCGGCCGGCCACCCGTCAACCGCTGCCCTTGGTGCGATGTTTGGTGCCATCTCGGTGGAGAAAGCCTGATGGACCTGCTGACCCAAGTGACCACCACCGGCGAGGGACTGCTCGGTCCGGCCTGGCCTGTCGTCTGGAACCTCGCCAAGATCGTCGCCGTCGTCTTGCCCCTGATGGGCTGCGTGGCCTACCTGACGCTCTGGGAGCGCAAGATGATCGGCTGGATGCATGTGCGTCTTGGCCCGAACCGCGTCGGACCGGCAGGCTTGCTGCAGCCGATCGCGGATGCGCTGAAACTGCTGCTGAAGGAAATCGTGGTGCCGGCCAAGGCCAGCAAAGGGCTGTTCGTGCTGGCGCCGGTAATGACCATCATGCCGGCACTGGCTGCCTGGGCCGTGGTGCCGTTTGGTCCCGACCTCGCGCTGGCCAACATCAATGCCGGCCTGCTGTTCATCATGGCGATCACATCGCTCGAGGTGTACGGCGTGATCGTCGCCGGCTGGGCATCGAACTCGAAATACGCGTTCCTGGGTGCAATGCGCGCATCGGCGCAGATGGTTTCGTACGAGATCGCGATGGGTTTCGTGCTGGTGATCGTGCTGATGGTATCCGGCAGCCTGAACCTGTCGGCGATCGTCGGTGGCCAGCTGAAGGGAACGGGCGCCGACATGGGCCTGAACTTCCTGTCATGGAACTGGCTGCCGCTGCTGCCGATGTTCGGCGTGTACATCATTTCCGGTATCGCCGAAACCGCACGCCATCCGTTCGACGTGGTCGAAGGCGAGTCCGAGATCGTGGCTGGTCACATGGTCGAGTATTCCGGCATGTCGTTCGCGATGTTCTTCCTCGCGGAATACGCGAACATGATCCTGATCTCGATGCTGGCTACGCTGATGTTTCTCGGCGGCTGGGGCGCGCCGCTCGCGATCCTCGATTTCATCCCCGGCTGGATATGGCTGGGCATCAAGACCTTCCTGGTCGTCTCGATCTTCATCTGGGTTCGCGCGTCATTCCCGCGCTACCGATATGACCAGATCATGCGGCTGGGCTGGAAAGTGTTCATCCCGCTGACCGTCATCTACCTGGTGATTGTCGCGGTCTGGATGCAGACCTCGTGGAACATCTGGAAGTAAGAGGGCTGGAGCCATGGAAGCGATCAAGGATTTTCTCGGCAGTCTGATGTTGCGCGAACTTTTCAAGGGTCTCGCGCTGACCGGCCGTTACATGTTTGCGCGCAAGATCACTGTGCAATTCCCGGAAGAGAAGACGCCGATGTCGCCGCGCTTCCGCGGGCTGCATGCATTGCGCCGCTACCCGAATGGCGAAGAGCGCTGCATCGCCTGCAAGCTGTGCGAGGCAGTCTGCCCGGCGCTGGCGATCAGCATCGAGTCGGAACAGCGCGACGACGGTTCGCGCCGTACCACGCGCTACGACATCGACCTGACCAAGTGCATCTTCTGCGGTTTCTGCGAAGAGTCCTGCCCGGTCGACTCGATCGTCGAGACCCACATTCTCGAATACCACGGCGAGAAGCGCGGCGACCTCTACTACACGAAGGACATGCTGCTCGCGATCGGTGACAAGTACGAAGCCGAGATCGCTGCCAACCGCGCTGCCGACGCCCGATACCGATAACGAGACCATGGACTTCACCACCTTCCTCTTCTACGCGTTTTCGCTGTTGCTGGTCTTCGCAGCGGTACGCGTGGTCACTGACCGCAATCCGGTGCATGCGGCCCTCTACCTGATCCTGTCCTTTTTCTCGGCGTCCGCCATCTGGATGCTGCTCAAGGCCGAGTTCCTCGCGATCGTCCTCGTGCTGGTGTATGTCGGCGCGGTAATGGTGCTGTTCCTGTTCGTCGTGATGATGCTCGATATCGACATGGCGAAGCTGCGTGCCGGCATCTGGGGACACCTGCCGTTCGCTGCGACGATTGGCGCAGTGATCGCCGTCGAAATGGCCGCCGTGCTGATCAACGGATTCGTCAGCCAGAGCCAAGCGCCGGCCGGCAACATCGGCGACACGCGTGAACTTGGCAAGCTGATTTACACCGACTACCTGTATGCGTTCGAAATCGCCGCGGTGATCCTGCTGGCAGCCATGGTGGCTGCGGTGGCACTGACGCTGCGCCGGCGCAAGGACAGCAAGTATTTCGACCCCGGCGTCGCAGTCAAAACCCGCCGCAATGACCGAGTTCGCATCGTCAGCATGGCTGCCGAATCGAATCGCGCCAGCGGCAAAGATGCGGATGCCCCGTCCGCCGACCAGGCATAAGGAGGCGCCGTGACCCTGACACTTGCACATTTCCTGACCCTGGGCGCGATCCTGTTCGCGATTTCGGTCGTCGGCATTTTCCTGAACCGCAAGAACGTGATCATCCTGCTGATGGCGATCGAGCTGATGCTGCTGGCGGTGAACATGAACTTCATCGCCTTCTCGCATTACCTCGGCGACGCGGCCGGCCAGGTCTTCGTGTTCTTCATCCTGACCGTTGCAGCAGCCGAGTCGGCGATCGGTCTGGCAATTCTCGTGGTGCTGTTCCGTAACCTGAATACGATCAATGTCGAAGACCTCGATCGTCTGAAGGGCTGACCCGAAAAACAAAACGCAAGGTTCCCATGGCAGTCCAACTGAATCCCGAGCTTCTCCTCGCTGTGCCGCTGGCGCCGCTGGCCGGCTCCATGATCGCCGGCCTGTTCGGCACGCGCTTCTTCGGCAACCTGATCGGCCGCACCGCATCGCACAGCGTGACCATCCTTGGCGTGCTGGTCGCCTTCCTGATCTCGGTACAGACGCTGCTGCAGGTGATGGACGGCGCAAGCTTCAACGGCACGGTGTACACCTGGATGACGCTCGGGGAGCTGAAGCTCGAGATCGGCTTCCTCATCGACAGCCTGACCGCGATGATGATGTGCGTTGTCACCTTCGTTTCACTGATGGTGCACATCTACACCATCGGTTACATGCAGGACGACGACGGCTACAACCGCTTCTTCTCCTACATCTCGCTGTTCACCTTCGCGATGCTGATGCTCGTCATGAGCAACAACTTCCTGCAGCTGTTCTTCGGCTGGGAAGCGGTCGGCCTGGTGTCCTACCTGCTGATCGGCTTCTGGTTCAAGCGCCCGACGGCCATCTTCGCGAACATGAAAGCTTTCCTGGTGAACCGGGTCGGCGATTTCGGCTTCATCCTCGGCATTGGCCTGCTGCTCGCCCATGCGGGCTCGATGAACTATGCGGAGGTCTTCGCGCAGCGCGATGCGCTGGCAGCCCTGACCCTGCCGGGCACCGACTGGATGCTGCTGACCGTGGCCTGCATCTGCCTGTTCATCGGCGCAATGGGCAAGTCTGCGCAGTTTCCGCTGCACGTATGGCTTCCGGACTCGATGGAAGGCCCGACCCCGATCTCCGCGCTGATCCACGCAGCCACCATGGTCACTGCAGGCATCTTCATGGTGGCGCGCATGTCCCCGCTGTTCGAGCTGTCCGATACCGCGCTGTCTTTCGTGCTGGTGATCGGCTCGATCACTGCGCTCTTCATGGGATTCCTCGGCATCATCCAGAACGACATCAAGCGCGTAGTCGCTTACTCGACGCTGTCCCAGCTGGGTTACATGACGGTGGCGCTCGGCGCGTCTGCCTATTCGGTGGCGGTATTCCACCTGATGACGCACGCGTTTTTCAAGGCACTGCTGTTCCTCGGCGCGGGCGCTGTCATCATCGGCATGCACCATGACCAGGACATTCGCAACATGGGCGGCCTGCGCAAGTACATGCCGATCACCTGGATCACCAGCCTGCTGGGCTCGCTGGCACTGATCGGGACGCCTTTCTTCTCGGGCTTTTACTCCAAAGACAGCATTATCGAAGCGGTCCATGCAACACAGATTGCGGGTGCCGGTTTTGCGAATTTTGCGGTCCTGGCCGGCGTGTTCGTGACGGCTTTCTATTCGTTCCGCATGTATTTCCTGGTCTTCCACGGGGAAGAGCGATTCGGCAAGGCGCACCACGGACATGACGACCACCATGGTGATGATCACCACGGCCTGGCGCCGGGCGAGAAGCCCCACGAGGCCCCGTGGGTCGTCACACTGCCGCTGGTGCTGCTGGCAGTCCCGTCGGTCATCATTGGCTACGTCGCAATCGGACCGATGCTGTTCGGCGACTTTTTCCGCGGCGTGATCGTTGTCTCCGACGCCCACCCGGCGATGGCCGAACTGGCCCGGGCCTTCCATGGTGCAGCCGCCATGGGCCTGCATGCGTTCACGACCGCGCCATTCTGGCTTGCACTGGCCGGTGTGGTCAGCGCGTGGTACTGCTATCTGGTCAACCCGAAAGTCCCGGCCTGGTTCCACGACAAGTTCCGCGCGGTCCATGCGGTCCTCGACAACAAGTACTACATGGACAGCTTCAACCAGATCGTGTTTGCCGGCGGGGCGCGTCTGCTCGGGCGCGGCCTGTCGGTGGTCGGCGACCGCGGGCTGATCGATGGCGTGCTGGTGAACGGCAGTGCGCGTGCGGTCGGCTGGTTCTCCACCATCACCCGTACATTCCAGACCGGCTACATCTATCACTACGCATTCACGATGATCGTCGCGATTGCAATTTATCTCGGCTACCTGCTGATGAAGTCCTGATACCTACGACAGTCCCGCAGCCAGACAACAATAAACGCCATGCAGTCAACTACTCCTCTCCTGAGCCTCGCGATCTGGCTTCCGATCGCGTTCGGCGCACTGGTACTGGCCACCGGCAGCGACAATCGTGCCCCCTTCGTGCGTGGCCTGTCCCTGGTTGCGTCGATCGCCAGCTTTCTCGTCACGCTGCCGCTGATCTCCGGCTTCGATGCCGCCGCACATGGCATGCAGTTCGTGGAAAAAGCGCCGTGGATCGAGCGCTTCAACGTCAGTTATCACCTAGGTATCGACGGCCTGTCGCTGTGGTTCATCCCGCTCACTGCGTTCATTACCGTGATGGTGGTGATTGCCGGCTGGGAGGTGATCGAGAAGCGCGTCGCCCAGTACATGGGCGCTTTCCTGATCCTGTCCGGACTGATGATCGGCGTGTTCTCCGCGCTCGATGGCCTGTTGTTCTATGTGTTTTTCGAGGCGACCCTGATCCCGATGTTCATCATCATCGGCGTCTGGGGCGGGCCGCGCCGCGTGTACGCCGCGATCAAGTTCTTCCTGTACACCTTCCTCGGTTCGCTGCTGATGCTGGTCGCACTGATCTGGCTGTACCTCCAGGCAGGCAGCTTCGATATCCAGGCATGGCACCAGCTGCCGATCGCGTTGCGTGCTCAGGTGCTGATCTTCCTGGCATTCCTGATTGCGTTCGCGGTCAAGGTGCCGATGTGGCCTGTCCACACATGGCTGCCGGATGCCCACGTCGAGGCACCGACCGGCGGTTCGGTGGTACTGGCTGCGATCATGCTGAAGCTCGGCGGCTATGGCTTCCTGCGCTTTTCGCTGCCGATTGCGCCTGATGCCAGCCATGCGCTGTCGGGCCTCATGATCGCGCTGTCGCTGATCGCAGTCATTTATATCGGCCTCGTCGCGCTAGTCCAGGCGGACATGAAGAAGCTGGTTGCCTATTCGTCGATTGCGCACATGGGTTTC
>JAIXQS010000166.1 GCA_027485615.1 Verrucomicrobiaceae bacterium | reverse complement strand
TTGGTATTGTAATCGACCGTCTGCGGCGTGCTGCCTGTGATCGAGCCGTTCTCGCCTGCCGTGTAGGTCAGGGTGTAGGTGTTGATGGCAAAGTTTGCCGTCACACTTACGTTGGCCGTCACACTGGAATCGGTGCGCGGGTTGGTGGTCGAACCATCGCTCCAGTCCACGAAACTGTAGCCCGTGGCTGGGACTGCGGTGACCGCCGAGCCGCTGGTGTTGTAATCGACCGTCTGCGGCGTGCTGCCAGTGATCGAGCCGTTCGCGCCTGCCGTGTAGGTCAGGGTGAAGGTGTCGATGGCGAAGTTTGCCGTGATATCTACATCTGCCGTCACATTGGAATCGGTGCGCGGGTTGTCAGTCGAGCCGTCGCTCCAGTCCACGAAACTGTAGCCCGTTGCCGGGACTGCGGTGACTGCTGTGCCGTTAGCTCCGCTTGCAACCGTCTGCGGCGAGGTGCCGGTGATTGAGCCGTTCGCGCCTGCCGTGTATGTCAGGGTGAAGTCTTCAATGGCGAAGTTTGCCGTGATACTTGCATCTGCCGTCACATTGATATCGGTGCGGGGGTTGGCGGTCGAACCGTCGCTCCAGTCCACGAAACGGTAGCCGGTGTCCGGGACTGCGGTGATCGCCGTGCCGCTGGTGTTGTGATCGACCGTCTGCGGAGTTTCTCCAGTGATAGTGCCGTTCTCGCCTGCCGTGTAGGTCAGGGTGTAGCTGTTGATGACGAAGTTGGCCGTGACACTGAGATCTCCCGTCACATTGGAATCAGTGCGCGGGTTGTCATTCGAACCGTCGCTCCAGTCCACGAAACTGTAGCCAGTGGCTGGGACTGCGGTGACTTCTGTGCCGCTGTCGCCGCCCGGAACCGTCTGCGGCGAGGTGCCGGAGATCGAGCCGTTCGCGCCTGCCGTGTAGGTCAGGGTGTAGTTGGCGCTTTCGATGATGAAGTTGCCCGCAGAGAGCGCGGTGAGCGTGTTGTAGTTGGTCGAGTCCGTCGGCACGAAGTCCGCCGTCACTGCGTAGGTTCCTGCGGCGGTCTGGGTGGCCGCGCCGCCGGTCAGGATGTTCTGCGCCGAACCTGGCACGGAACTGGTTGTGACGCCGACCGTGGCTGCTTGCCCCGTTCCGTTAAAGGTCACCGGCGAGTTGTTCACCGCGAGGGTCGCCGAGGGGGTCGCCTTGTTGATCGTATTGGTGAGGAGGGTCTGCACGTTGGCGGACGTGCGGCTGACATTACTGACGAGGTCCACCCAGACATTGACGGCATTGCCAGTGGTTCCATAGAACCCGAGAGTTAAGTTGCCCGAATTGGTGATCGTTTTGGTCATTGTTGTGAGCTGCCAAGTACCAGCGGTCATCCCGGTAGTGTTGAACGGCATGGTGTATTTCGTCCCGGCGACGTCGAAATAGGCGACCCCAGCTCCACCAGATGAGATTAATGGGTTTCCCCTTTGGAAGGTCACCGTCAGCGTGTCACCGGCTGTAACGCTTACGCCCAAGTTCTGCGTGAGCGGAGCGGTAATCGGACAGTTATCATTGTTGATGAGCCCGATGTGAGTGCCGCCACCAGCGGCAGTGCTGTTGAAGGTGCCGCCAGCGACAGCATTTATCACTTGGTAATCTGATGGAGAATTGGTGATGCTCCACGGGCTTCCGAACTTGAACCAAGGTCCGCCAAGTGCTTGACCCGTCGTCTCAAAGCTCCCGTTGGCAACGGCGATGGTTGAGATCGAGCTGTCGATGTTGTTGTAGTTGGCGGTGCCCGTGAACGTCCAGGAGTCGGAGGCATAGACCCCGGCGTTCGTGTGCGTCGTGTTGGTCAACGTGACCGTGCCGACGGGCGCCCCGGTCTCACCGTTCACACCCGTAATGGACGTCACCGTAGCCGTTTTAGGGGTGCCGTCATAGGTCACCGTGTAGGGCGCCACCACCACGGTCGCGTCCGCTTTGGCGATCACGAAGTTACCTGCCGACACGCCAGTCAGCGTGTCGTAGTTGGTCGTGTCGTCCGGCACGAAGTCGGCCGTCACCGCGTAGGTGCCTGCGTTGGTCTGGCTAGCCGCGCCGCCTATTTGAATGTTCTGAACGGTGCCCGTCAAAGAGCTGTCCGTGATGCCCACGGTCGCCGTCTGGGCGGTGCCGTTATAAGTCACGGGCGAGTTGTTCACTGCGAGCGTAGCGGTAGGTGTCGCCTTGACTACGGTCAGCGTGCCCGGCACGTATGAGATATTGTAATTGTCCGGGTCAAACGAGCCATCTGCGGTGCTGGGTGTGATCGTGGAGGTGGAGCCCACCGCATCCGTATCACCCAATGCGCCTGCTCCGTAGGTCAAGGTCACGGTGTCGATCCCATCGTCATTCATCAGACCGCTGGACGTGAATGCCGCCGAGCCGGTCACCGGCGATGTCTGCGTGGTGTTGTAGGCTTTGTTCTGGTTGTTGGCAGTGATGGTCAGATCTGCCGGAGCGACCGTGCTGGAGACCGTGGCAATGGTTTGGGAGCCTGCTCCGCCGCCTGCTACGGTGATGTTGCCGGTATAACCCACCCCGCCATTTACCGCAGTAATGGCTGCCAGGCGGACAGATACCGTGGTGCTGGAAAGCGTTCCGCTGGTGTAGGGCACCGACAAACTGGTGCTGTAGCCCGCACCGCTGGAAACTTCATATCCGGCTGGCGGGGTCACGGTCAAATTGCCACTGGCGGGCAAGAGATCGATGGCGGAGACCGTGAAGCTGGTGGGCGCGGCCGAGGCGGTGCCATAGGTGGTGTCCACGGCGCCAAGCGTGCCACCGAGGGTGATGGTTGGCGCTGCGAGCACGGTCAGTGTGCCGGTGTTATAGACGATGGCGTTGTAATTGCTTGGATTGAATGTTCCCCCCGTCGCCGCGCTGGGTGTGATCGTGGAGGTGGCACCCGGCAGATCTCCCGCATCCAATGCGCCGGAGCTGTAATCCAACGTCACGGTGCCGACCGTCTCGCCATTCTTCAGGCCGCTGGACGTGAAAGCTGTGGAGCCGGTGACCGGCGTGGTCTGCGTTACGCCGAAGGATTTGGTTTGGTCATTGGCAGTGATGGTCAAGTCTACCGGAGCCACCGTGCTGGATACCGTGGCAATGGTTTGGGAGCTGGCTCCGCCGCCCGCAACGGTAATATCGCCGGTGTAACCCGCCCCGCCATTCACCGCGGCGTTGGCAGCCAACCGCACAGACACGGTTATTCCGGAACGTGTGCTGCTGCTGTAAGGCACCAACAAGGGGTTGCTGTAACCCGAGCCGTAGGATGCTTCATATCCGTCTGGCAGGGTCACGGTCAAATTGCCAGGCGCACCCGTGAGATCGCTGCCGGCCAGTGTGAAGCTGGTCGGTGTGGCCGAGGCGGTGCCGTAGGTGGTGTTCACCGCACCAAGCGTGCCCGTGAGGGTGATGGTCGGGCCTGAGCTGACCACTGCCAAGCTGAGCACGCCGGTCGATTGGGTGAAAGTCCAGGTTTTGTCTCCATCGACCTTGGTCCAGACTCCGGAAGAATTGGTATTGGTGAATCCGGTCACGGCGAAGCTGCCGCCGTAGGTTTTGTTCGTCACATCGACGAGGGTCCAAGCATTCTTGTTGGCGATGGCGGCATTGGTGAGATCAATGTTGAATGTGCCATTGAAGTTTGCGGTGCCGGGACCGGTGACCTTGTTGCAGAGGTCGTTGGCGGTAGGCGCGAACTTCAGGGTGCCGGTCGATGTGAGTGTAATCGTGTTCCCAGTGAGGATTGTCGTATTGCCGGTATAGCTGTTGTTACCGGCCAGTTGCCAAACAGAAGTAAGGGCATCCCTGCCACTCTTGATCACGCTGGTGACATTCGCGCCGGTTCCAGGGTTGCCAATATTGGCGCCCAAGGTGCCGGTGTTCCAAGCAGTCCCAGTCGTATCATTGCTCAAGGTAAGCGTGGCCGGCGAGTTGGAGTCTAGGAAGGCGATGTCGCCTCCGGCGGAGCCAATCGTGAAAGTTCCCGTAGCAGAGCTCCCGGCGACATCAAGCGTAGCCCCGTTAGGTCCGACGGTGAAGAGCCGGTCGCTCGAGACATTTGCGGATTGATTGCCGTATCGCAGTGTGCCGCCGTTGATCACGAGGTTCGCCGCCGCGCTGCTCGATGCGCCTAGGCTGCTCGCGATGCCTCCGTTGGCAAATGTAAGCAACCTCAAGACTCCGGCGTTGATGGTGGTGACACCCGTGTAGGTGCTTTGGGCTTGCATCACAACCTGGCCGTTGCCAGCTTTAGTCAGACGGGTAGGTAACGATCCGCCGGTGAAGTCCTTGAGGATTGGGCCGAATTGCAAAAGGGCTGTAAAGGTCGTGGGTAGTGTTTGCGACGCCAGCACGACTTCACCACCGTCGGATGTCGGTTGGATATAGGCTAGGGTAGTACCGCCGTTGCTGTTCGGCGCGACGGCCCTTGTCGTATTCCCGACGAGCAGAATTCCATTTACACTAAGGGTGGTGCCGGTGTTTACTGTCAATGTGCCCCCTGAAAACCGTATGGTATTGGCCGCGATTGGGGAGGCTCCAGTTGAGGTAGCGGCGGTAAGGCTGATGTCCTTCGCTGCGGTGGTGCTAGCAAAACTGGTTTGAGTATTCGTATCGACACCGTAGTTAGTCCCCCGGAAGTAGCCGGCGGCGTCGTAACGGGCGTAATTGCCTGTGGCTCCTCCATCGTTCAGGTTAAAGAAGATGCCCCGGTCGTTCGAGCCGGTGCTCAAGGGCGCGTTGGCGGTGCTGGTGAGGACGATCTTGTTTTGACTTGCCGTGGTGTTGGTTACGATGTTGAAATTGGCCGTTGCGCCAGTCGACCGGGCGGCCAAGGAGCTAAACGTCAAAGTCGAGTTCTGGGAGGCGATGCCCGTCGAAAGAACGTTGCCTTCGCCGCCATTGAAGGAAAGCGCGCCCATGCCCTGGGTGCTGGACGCCGCTTCCCGCACGTTAAAGGTGCCGGAACCCGTGAACGTTAGGGCGGTGCCTGTCGTCCCGTTGAGGCTGCCGGTGCTGCCGTCACCGACCTGGAGTGTGCCAGCGCCAATAATGGTGGTGCCGGTGTAGGTGTTAGCTCCATTGAGGATCAACGAACCAGCGCCGGTCTTGAGCAGGCTGGTGGTTGCACCGGTGAGCGGAGTGCTGATGGTGTTGGTGGCGTTGTTGGCGGTGATGGTGGATGTGGCGGGCAAGTTGATGGCGGTGCCGCCGGAGAGGGTGATGGCACCCGAGCCGGATGCGAATGTAAGGGTTCCGGCGTTCTGGGTTCCGGTGACAAAGACAGTGCCGCCGCCGAGGCCGGTCACACCCGCTCCAAAGTTGAGGTTGTCGCTGGTGGTGGGGCTGGTGACGCTAGGCGAAGTATCGCCGGAGTCATTGGTGCTCCAGAAGGCATCGCTTCCCCAGGTGCCGCCTGCGGTGCCAAAGCCAGCGGCGATGCTGTTGTTATCCCAGTAATAGGTTGCGGCGTGGGCCGCCTGCGGCAGAGCGGTGTGCAGCAACAGAGCGGCGAGGAAACTAGTGGAAATGTGGGGTTTTTTCATGTATGGGTGGTTTTTTGGTGGAGATGGTGAGACTCCGTGGTGGTTTTTTTGGTGGTTTTTGGACAAGATGTGACTCTTACACGTAATAAGTAGAAAAGTGATGGCGGGGCGTCAAAAGGAAAAACGGGGTACAAACGGGTGACAAAAAAGACACAAAAAAGAGCGCTTGCGCTCCAAGATGCAAGGGAAGGGGATTACCGGGGTTCTCCAGCCTCGCCCTCAGGGCTGGCTGTGGCAGACTGTCACTTACCATTTTCCATGAATCACATGACATTCCTTGCGGCAAAACATTTTCCTCGCCGATCGAAAAGGAAGGTCACTTCAGAGTTCAGAAATCGTGTCGGTATGATTGCCGAAAATCATTTCCGTTATCCGGAATGCGTGGTGTCGCAATGTGCTGAAAAGGATCGGCGATTCGCCTTCGGCCATGCCCATAAGGAGCCAATGATTTGAGGGAAAGCGGTATTCATCGGCCACCCATGGAATTCGGCGGATCGGTGTCCGCCCTGGGAGTCCGCTGCTCCTTGTTGCCTTGTGTTCTGGCAATTTCCCATGCACGGGAAACAACATGACCCAAGCGGTCAACGCGGGGCGACGACGAGTTTTTCCGGAGCGATGGGTGGCGTCCAGTCGTCGGGCTTGCGGTCGGTGACCAGGAGGGAGATATCGCTCCAATCGCATTGCCGGATCATGTCGCGATGGCCCCACTTGCTATGGTCGGCGAGGATGACGGCATTTTCGGTTTGTTCGATCATGGCGCGTTCGCTTTCGACGACGAGCTGGCTGGTGTTGGTGGCACCGAGCTCATCCAGGCCGGCCACCGAGAGGAACGCCCAGCGGCTGTGGTATTGCCGCAAATTGGTCACGGCCTGTGGTCCCACCAACAGGCCCGATCCGGGGTAAACAAACCCTCCGGTTAGAAACACCTCGGCGCTTTTGGGGCCGCAGCGGAGCTGTTCGATCCGGTGCGCGATCAGAATCGAGTTGGTCAAAATACGGATCGGCCGGTTGGCCAGGTAGGACGAGAGGCGGAGGGTGGTGGTGCCGCCATCGATCGCGACGACATCGCCATCCTCGACCAACATGGCGGCCTGGCGGGCGATCGCATCCTTGGCCTCCGCGTTCAATGTGTCGCGCAGGCTGCTCGGCACCATGTCGTAGCCGAGAGCGGTGGCCGGATTGAGCCGCATCAAGCCACCCCAGACTTTTTCCGCCAATCCTTCGGCGGCAATCCTGGCAAAGGCGCGGCGTGCGGTGGCAGGCGAGAGCGACAGCCGCTCGCAAGCGTCCGGCACGCTCAATTGGCCGGTCTCGTCGAGCAGTTCCAGAATCTCACGGTTGCGCAGAATGGTTCGCATGAAGTCGGTGATATTATGAGCAAATCCAATCGTACATGAAAACTTGAAGAAAAAACCCTAGGCAAACCGACGTTCTTTGTCAAAAAAAATCACTTAAGTGACAAATTGATTGTTTCATGTTCGTCTATTGATTGGATTTTGAGCGTGAAATAATAGCCTGGTGTCAAATCCGCCCCGGTTGGATTTCACGATGAATGAATCGAAAAGGATCACCCCATGAAACGACTTGTTTTTCCAATATCAGCAGGGGTTCGGATGGCGCTGGGAATCTCAGCGCTCGGACTCGGTGCCGGGACGTTTAGCCAAGCTGCTGAGAAAACCGCGGCGCGACGTCCGAACCTGGTGTTTGTGTTCAGCGACCAGCAGTCGTTCGATATGCTTGGGAGTGCGGGCAACAAGGACATCATCACGCCGAATCTCGACAAATTCGCGGCAGAGGGCGTGCGTTTCACCCAATGCATCTCCAACTCACCGGTGTGCACACCGTACCGCGGCTTGCTGTTGACCGGCCAGCACCCGCTGCGCAGCGGGGCGTTCTGCAACGACATTCGCATCGTTCCCGGCGAAGGCCGTTACTTCGCCGAAGTGATGCGCGATGCCGGCTACGCCTGCGGCTATATTGGCAAGTGGCATCTTTTCGGTGGCGACCGCAACCGGCCAATTCCGGCCGGGCCGTTCCGCTATGGCTTCGATCACCGGTTTCTATCGAACAACTGCAATGAGCTGTTCGATGAGAAGCGCGCCTATTTCTGGGACGAGGATGGAAAGAAGCAGCCATGCGGCGACTGGGAGCCGTATGCGCAGACGCGGCAGGCAGAGAAATTCATCGAGGAAAACGCGGAGAAACCGTTCGCGCTTTTCCTGTCGTGGCATCCGCCTCACAACTGGGACGGGGAATTTGGCTACAACGGGCCGCCGGATTTGCTCAAGCTCTATGACCCGGCCAAACTGACGCTGCGCCCCAACGTGGAGGACACGCCGCAGATCCGCAAGATGTATCAGGGCTACATGGCCTCTTGTACGGGCAATGATCGTGCGTTCGGATGGCTGATGGCCAAGCTGCGCGAACTGAAGCTCGACGAAAACACGATTGTGGTATTCACCTCGGATCACGGCGATCTGCTGCTGTCGCACGGGATGCGGGGGAACAAGGGTCGACCGGAGAGCGAGTCGATCCGCGTGCCGCTCCTGGTCCGTTGGCCGCGTGCGCTCAAGCCGCGGACCAGCGATCTGCTCGTGGGTTCGCTGGATCTCATGCCGACCCTGCTCGGCATGATGAAACTCAACATCCCGGAGACCTGTCAGGGCCGGAATCTTTCCCAGGAGATTTTCAAGGCGAAGGACGATGCCGTGGAGTCCGTGCCGCTTTTCTTGTTTCCCTGGCAGTGGCGGGGTGTTTATACGCGCCGCTACACCTATACCTTCGACCTGCCGGGCGGCGTCAATGTTCGCGGTCAAAAAGCGCGTTTTGCCTGCTTATATGACCATCAGAAGGATCCGCATGAAATGAAGAACCTGATCGATGCGCCGGAGCAGAAGAAGGTCCGTGAGAAGCTGCACGCGCAGTCGCTGGCCTGGATGGAGAAATTCGGGGATACGGGAATGAATTTCAGGGAACTGATGGAGCAGGTCATGGTGAAGGAGGATATCCGGCGCGGTATGAATGGCACCATGACGAGCCACACCTCGGGGGAGGGACGTCTCAAGGGCAGGCCGGAGGACGTTCTGTCAGGGGAAATTAAATGATTTCAAGTGGATCCTCTGCTTGCCTAGGGTCGGATTTTTGATAGTTTCATGCTTGTGAAGCTTACCCGCTATCATCCGCCGATCCGGCGCTTGCAGGAGGAATTCGCCGCGCGCATCGCCCGGCGCCGATACACCCGAGCCAAATCTCCGAAAACCACGAAGCTCCAACTCGCCGACAACAGCGAACCGTGGCTCAAAAACCCGGATTCGATTGCGGAAGATTGGGAAATAGCCTGCAAAGTCAGCGATCGTGTCGAACAATCGAAACCTCAACCGACGTCTTTATCCGGCAATTGACCCGGCGGCACCGGGTGGTGGTGCTCGGCGGGCTTGCGGTGATCGCCCATGGCCTGTGCCGCTCAACCTATGATGGCGATGTGTGGCTCGATCCGATGTCGGACTGCACCCAATGGGCCGCTACGCTTGAAGATATCTGCCGAGACTTCGGTCCACTCACGCTGCACCGGTTACCTGGTTGGACGCCTGTGACTGGCGCTGCCTTGGCGGAAGCCGTTGAAGAAACCGGCATGATTCGGATTCTTGGCCTCGATTGCCCGTTGAATGTGTTTCGCCGGCCCAACGAATTGGAGGAAGTGGAATTCGATGGGGTATGCCAGCGTGCCAGATTCCGAGCTGACGGCACCCTGCTCCCGCATCCCACCGATCTGATCCAAACCAAGATCGACACCGGTCGCGACAAGGACCGCATCGACATTTTTCATCTGGAATGCGTCATCCGCGCGGAATACCGGGCGCGTTTGCCCCAGGCCACCGCAGCCGAAGCGCTGGATATGTTAGAAAGGTATTCCGATTGGGAAGTGCTGACCGTGGCGCTGGAACATCCCGCGGCCGAGGTCCGCGAGTTGGCGCTCGCCCACTTGCGCGAGTTCGCCGCCGAAGGCGATCCGTTTTCCCAGGCGGTCCTCGCGGGCCTGCCGCTGCCGGGTGCCTGACGATCGCAGCTACCCCCATATTCAGCCCCGGTTTGTGACCCGTTTGTCACCCGTTTTTGGTGTTTTTGGCTGACAGCTACGCCGCTTAGGTTTCGTTTACACCTTTGGCGTCATGTCCATGTTGGGCATCAAGCCGGACGGTCCCTACCAATCTCCGTTCGCTGGCGAAGTGAGCATGGCGCACGATGGTGGCTCCTAGTGGGGGTATGACAATTACGGCAAGGTGAAATGAAATCGAAACTGAAATGAAGTGTAAAATGATGAAGCAACTGATAGTGGGTATGACGGTGATGATGACCCTGCTGGCAACGGCCCGGGCGGGTTACGTTGGTTGGCAGCAAGCGGGTTCGATCTGGATCCTTACGACTCCGGAAGGCGCCAACCTGCCAGCCGAGGCCACGGAAGAAAACTTTCCGGTTCTGATCCGGCTCAACAAGGAGGGGTTTGATTTCACCAAGGCAAAAGCCGGAGGCGATGACATCCGTTTTGCGGATTCCGCCGGCAAGCCGCTGGCCTACCAGATCGAGGAGTGGGATGCGGACGCAGGAACGGCGAGCATCTGGGTGCGCATACCGGTCATCAAGGGCAACGCCCAACAGGAGATCAAAATGTTCTGGGGCAAGGCCGATGCGGTCAGCGAATCCAAGGGCAAGGATGTGTTCAATGAGTCCAACGGATATGTCAGCGTCATGCATCTGACCGATCCGTTGAAGGATGAGGTCGGCGTGCTTGAACCCAAGGATGCCGGAACCACTGCCTCCGCCGGCATGATCGGCAAGAGCCGGCGGTTTGACTCAGGCAAGGGAATCAACTGCGGGGAGAACATCACCACCTTTCCCACCGGAGCCAGTCCAAGCTCCTCCGAGATTTGGATGAAAGCAGAGAAGCCTAACACTTGCGCGGTCGGCTGGGGAAATGAAGAGACACAGGGCAAGGTGACGATGCTATTTGAGAGTCCGCCACATATCACGATGGATTGTTGTTTTTCAGGCGCCAACGTTCAAAGCAAGACACGGCTGGCCATGTCCCAGTGGATTCATGTGGTCCACACCTACAAGGAAGGCGAATCCAAAATCTACGTCAACGGCGTGCTCGATGGTGAGAACAAGAGCGGCCCCTCCCATAATGTAAAAAGCCCGGCTAGAATGTATATCGGTGGCTGGTATGCCAATTACCAGTTCATCGGCGATATCGATGAAGTTCGCGTTTCCAAGGTCACGCGCTCCGCCGACTGGATCAGGATGTCCTACGAAAATCAGAAACCCATGCAGACACTGGTTGGTCCGCTGGTGCGACCTGGCGCGAACTTTGCGGTTTCCGAGAAAACGATCACCGTGTCGGAAGGTAAGAGCGTCACGGTGAACGCCAAGTTGGAAGGTGCGCAGAAAAGTTATTGGATCTTGAAAAAAGGTGGGGTCGAAACCATTGTGGCGGTGGACAAACCCGCCTTCACGATTGATGCGGGCCGCGTGAGTGGCGGCCAATCCAT
>JAIXQS010000107.1 GCA_027485615.1 Verrucomicrobiaceae bacterium | reverse complement strand
GCCGCCGACGGAGTTGCAATACAGCACCGGGACAGCGGCCTCGCGGGCGA
Organism: Verrucomicrobiaceae bacterium; assembly: GCA_027485615.1. GTDB lineage: Bacteria > Verrucomicrobiota > Verrucomicrobiia > Verrucomicrobiales > Akkermansiaceae > Luteolibacter. Next base: position 5,828 of record JAIXQS010000107.1, on the reverse strand, counting down.
CATCGCCGAGCATCTCCCGGCGGCACGCGGGCTTGCCGAGGTGAAAGGGCGAGGCGCTGAGGTTGATGAGAATGTCGATGCCCTTGGCGGAAAGCTCGGCCACGGGATCGCGGTCGTAGAAGGGGCGCTGGAGGTAATCCTCCGTCCAGATGTCCTCGCAGATCGTGATGCCGATGCGTTTCCCTTTCCACACGAAGGGCTCCGCGGACTCGCCCGGTTCGAAGTAGCGGCGCTCGTCGAAGACATCGTAGGTGGGCAGCAGGGTTTTCCAGAACTTCGCCTTCACCGCGCCCGCCTCCAGCCATGCGGCGGCGTTGCGGTAAGGCTTGCCGATTTCTCCCTCATGGAAATCGACGTAGCCGACGATGAGCGGCACCGCCTTCACCTCATCGGCGAGGTAATCGAGGGCCTGCAGGCATTTGGGGACGAACTGGGACTTGAAAACGAGATCGCGCGGCGGGTAGCCGACGAGGCTCATCTCCGGAGTGACAACGAGCTCGGCCCCTTTTTCCAGACACTCCCGGTAGGCCGCGAGGATGCGCTTCGCGTTCCCCGGGAAGTCCCCCACCACCGCGTTGATCTGTGCGATTCCGATTCTCATGTTTGCACCGGAAGGAAACCACCCGATGCCGCGCCGCGCCACACCAAATCAGGGTGAAGATCCCCACGGCGCATAGGTGGAAGAAAATTGAACCGCCAAGCAAGACAAGAGCGCCAAGTCGGGATATGGTTGGGAAGGATTCCATCAGGGTTCGCTTTCATCAGCGGTTGGTCCTTGGGAGATCGAACAGCCTTGTCCCGCCCCGCAGGACGCTTTAGAAATCCGCCGTCCGCCATGAGGTATCTCCTTCTACCGATCATCGTTTTCGTCCTATGCCAGTGCGGCTCACCCCAGCCGCCGGTCTGCCGTTCCCTGCCCTTTGGCTCGCGCGGTGCGGTGGCACCGGTGATGGAAACGGCGAGACGCAACTGGGACATCCTGGCCGATCCGCGTAAAAAGCAGGAATGGCCTGCCGCGGAGTCCGAATACAACCGCGCCGTCGGCATTTTGTTCGACAAGCTCCGCTGTGGCAGCGGCGGTGACTGGGCATCGCGTGCGGCAGCGCTCGGCACGGCCATCTCGAAGCCGGACAAGCTGAATCAGGATCCGAAAGAAATGGACGCCGTTTTTCCCGCGAAGGAGGTCAGGATCCGATCAAGCGAGAGGCACCATCTCACTGCGGGTGTCGGCGTCCCGGCGGTGGGATGGAAGGCAACCACACCGGTGGGCGTCCCGCGCCCGAAGTTCCACCCGCCCAACGGCCAGGCTCGCAACCTGACGGTTACGCTCGATTTCTCAAAAAAGACGCCCCAATGGCGTTTCGCGAAGCGTTGGATCACGGAGAATGCCGATATCGGCGCGAACGGACACCACCTCGCGGCGGACTGGTCGGCACCGATCGACTTTTTCTGGTACATGTGCGAACTCGACGATCTCCGCGTCCAGAACGTCCTCCTCCCCGAGCGTTTCACCGAGGAAACGGGACTCTATTTCCTCCAGCCCTACGATCCCGCGAAAATCCCCATCGTCATGGTGCACGGCCTCGTCTCCAGCCCGGACGCATACCGTGACATAATCAACGATCTCTCCCCCGACCCATGGTTCCGAGAGCATTACCAGGTCTGGCTCTACAATTACCCCACCGGCACGCCCTGGCTCTACAACGCCATGCGTTTCCGCCAGATCGTGGACGAGGCGGGAAAATATGTCCGCACCAAGGGCGATGACCGGACTTTGAGGAAAATGGTGATTCTCTCCCACTCGATGGGCGGGCTGCTCACCCGCACGGCAATCACCGATCCCGGCACGAAACTCTACGACGCTCATTTCACGAGGCCCTTCGGGCAGCTTGAGCCCGTACTGAAGCCGGAAGCCCGCGAGCTGGTGCGGGAGGGCTTGCTCTACAAGCCGCTCATCGACCCCAAGCGGGTCGTTTTTATGGCCGTCCCCCACCGTGGAAGCCCTATGGCCAGTTTTCGCGGCACAGCTTTCATCTCGAACCTCATCCGCCTTCCGAAAACACTGACCATCGGCTTGCTTGACGCTACGGCCTCAAGCCTGACCGACTCCCTGAAAGGAAACGTGGCGGTGGAGAAAGTCCGCCCTCCCACCTCGCTTAGCAGCCTGTCGCCGTCCAACAGCGGGTTCCGTGGATTGAACCAGCTTCCGCTGCCCGAAGGCATCGCTTTCCACTCCATCATCGGCGACAAGGGACAGGGCGACACACCCGAAAGCAGCGATGGCGTTGTGCCCTATTGGTCCTCCCACATCGAGCCCGTGGAAACGGAACTCATCGTCCCCGCGAACCATGCCGTGCCGAACCATCCGGATGCCAGCTCCGAGATACGGCGCATCCTTTTCCTGCACCTTGAGGAGGAAGGCATGCTCCGCCCCGCCGAATCCGGCGAACCAAGGGTGGCGCGGAAGCCCTAAGAACCGGGCAAGGAAGAATAATCCGGCGCCCTGGATCCGCTGATTTCCTCGCCCGCTTCCTTCTCCACCAGCGGACGCGCGAGCATCTGCTCGTAGATCTCGATGTAGCGGCGGGCCACCTCTTCGTGGCTGAATTCCTTCGCACTCTCCTTCATCACGCGGCGGATCTGCGGATCCTTCGTCTCGGACGGCAGGGCGTGGAAATCCATCGCGCGGTCAACGCCCCAGCGCAGCGCGCCGGGATCGTAGTTGTCGAAGCGGAAGCCGTTGCCGGTGCCGTTCTCGATGTCCATCGGGCGGATGGTGTCGTAAAGCCCGCCCGTGCCGTGGACGACGGGAAGCGATCCGTAAAGCGGAGCCGTCATCTGGGGCAGGCCGCAAGGCTCGAACAGCGAGGGCATCAGCATGAAATCCGATCCCGCGTATCCGAGCCGCGAGAGGCGCTCGTCGAAATCCACGATGGCCACCCGTTTCGATAACTCGTAATCCTCGATGATTTTCTTGAAATGAACTTCGTGCGGGCCGTTCGCCACCACCGCGACCTGGAGACCACGATCCCAGTAGTCGGAGACCGTTTTCACGAGGATATCGGTGACAAGCTGCGGCCCTTTCTGCACCGGATCGAGGCGCGAGGGCCAGAAAAACAGCGGGGCTTCGGGATCCACATCGAGCCCCATTTCACGCTGGAAGGCCTCCTTGTTGGCGCGTTTCCCCTCGCGGAAATCCTTCAGGCCGTATTTCTGCACGAGCGAGCCGTCGGTCTTGGGGCTATAGGAGGCATCCGGTGCGTTGAGGATACCGGAGGCGCAGCCCGCTTGGTACTTGTTTCGGATCTCCTCGCGCACGGACCACGGCACGACCGGGTGCCAGCCCTCCACGATCTCCCAGAGGAAGCGGGGGCTGACCGTGTTGATGAAGTGGGATGCGAAAATGCCGGAGGTGAGAAGATCCACCGGCACGTTCGAGCGGGCGTTGAAATAGTTGCCGGGGTTCTGCGTGAAATAGAGGTTCATCCAGAACTCCGCCGCGTCGATGCCCGTTTCCTCCGCCTGCTGGAGCATCACCTGGCGGGTGTGGATGTTATGGACGGTGAAAAGGCTCTTGATTCCGCGGCGCTTCGCCATTGCGGGAATCAGCGCGGTCATCCAGTCGTTGCAGTGGATCAGGTCGGGCCGCGCCTTGGGGACGATGTGGTTGATCACCTCCCGCTGGAACACCAACGCGATGCGCATCGCCTCATCGGACTGGTTGCTGTAAACGCTCTCGCGGTAATAGAAGATGCGGTCTTCCGCGAGGTGGATGTGCGCCTCGGGAAGCACCTCGTGGTATTTTTTCAGCTCCTTCTCGTGGAGGCTGAAAACATCGCCCTGGAAAAGCTTCCGGTAATTGGGCATGGCCACATGGACGTCCGCACCGAGATTGAAAAGCGCGGATACCAGCGAGGCCGAGACATCCGCGAGGCCGCCCGCTTTCGCCGGCGTGCGCTGCGCAAAGTTTCCCATGCCCGCAGGAAGATAGGTGATCTCCGGGGTGACGATCAGTATCCGCGGGTTGCTGGCTTTTAGCTTGCTTGGCATGGTTCGGGGGGGGCTGTTAGCCTGCAAAGCGGTTTTCGCATGTCCGGCGTTCGCTTGCCAATCTTAACGAGTCAGAAAGGGGATTTTTTTCCGCCGTCACCTCAATGCGCGCGAACAGGGATCGCCTCGCAGATATCGCGCCAACCGGGGAAGTTCCATTTATTGGGGAATCCCGCGCACTGGGAGGGCTTCACGGGATGGATGCGGCAGCCGCCGTTTTCCAGCATGATGCACTCGTGGTTCTCCTTTTCCAAAAGGGAAAGGCCTGTCCGGTTCGTCCGCAGGCGGGTGTAGCGGGAGATGAAATCGTTTTCCGGCAATCCGAGGAAATCCGCGATGGCGGCAATTTCCCCATCGGAGATCCGCACATCGCCCGGCCATTTGCAGCAGGCGTTGCAGCGCTGGCAGACGTAATGCACGCCCGGCTCCAGCACGGTCAGGTCGTTTCCGGGGCTGCCATGGGAAACCATATCCTTCATCCGAGCCTGCGGTAATGGTAGTTCACCCGCCCCCGGAACGCCCTCCACTTCGCACCGGGCCTGCCGTTATCCAGCAGGAAATGAGGGCAATTCTTGTTCGGCGGACTCGCGCCACGGCGCGGCCAGTGATAATGGGGCACCACGTTCTTCAGCGGGATGCCGTGCTTCTTCATCAGCACCGCCGCAAGCTTCGCCGTCCGCTCGACCGTTGCCGCGCGGTTCGATCCCCGGTGCTCGCACATCTCGATGCCTATGGAGTAGCGGTTACCCGGTCCGTCGAAGTCCGCGTGCTCGCCCTGCTCCGAGGTTGGCAGGTGTTGGATGGCCACCCTGTCATCCACCGTGAAATGCCAGATCAGGTAGCCGATCCTGTTCCCGCCCCTGCGCTTCGGTGCACGCAATGCACCGCGTTTCAGCGCCAGCGAATGCCGCGAGGCGTCCGCCGTCCAGTTCTGCGTGCTGTGGATCGTGATGTAGCGGGGGCTCATCGGCCTCACCACCCTCCGCCCGTGGGTTCCTTTCGGCACCAAGTCCACCTTCAGCCTCACCTCGCCCATCATGGCGGACATCGACATCGCCCCCCCGCCGGAAGCGACGGCACCCGGCGGCGGCCCTGTCGGGGCGCAGGCGAAAACGACCATCGCCGCGACGATGGAAACGATTAGGGCAGGCGAACGCACGGGCAAACGATATCACCCGCGCAGCGGATGGGAAGCCAATCCCTTCGTCTAGCGCCTCGGCCGCTGCGCCATCACCAGCCGCAGCAACACCAGTGGCAGCGCCCCGATAAGCAGCCCCGCCGCAGCGATTTTCAGCCCGGGGAAAACCCTCGCGCAACCCCGCTCCATCCCGCGCAACGCCTCCGCCACCACCTGCTCCTTGGGCACATAGAAAAGCGCGTGCGCCGGCATCCCCTCCGAGCTGCCCTCCCGCCGCGCCACCTCGCCAAACTCCGTTTTCACCGGCCCCGGGCACAGCGACATCACCCGGATACCATGCTCCCGCAGCTCGATCCTCAGCGCCTCGGAAAAACTGCTCACGTAGGCCTTCGTCGCCGCGTAGACCGCAAAGTCCGGGATCGGCAGCGTGCTCGCCAGCGAGGAAACATTCAGAATCCCGCCCCCGCCCCGGCGCATCATCTGCGGCGCGGCGAGATGGCTCAGATGCGTCAACGCCTCGATGTTCACTTTCAGCATCGCCTCGATGCCCGCCCATTCTGCCGTCACGAACTCGCCGTAATCCCCCAGCCCCGCGTTGTTCACCAGCAAGTCCGGCGCGAAGCCCGCCTCCGCCGCATCT
>JAIXQS010000008.1 GCA_027485615.1 Verrucomicrobiaceae bacterium | reverse complement strand
TGTGGCGGAGTCTCTCCCTTGCCCGTAAATGCATGCGCGATATGTCCGGGGGTTCCCGTTTCACTCCACCCCCGGCTACTCTCGGGCCGTCCCTGCCGGGACTCAAAAGATTCGCACGTCCGACTTTCTCCCTAGCTGGATGACCTTGGATTTCGCTGTCGGCGATTTCGCGTGCCGTTTCCTGCCGGGTTTGCTAGCCCTTGGCCATGGCACAACGAGTCAAGGCGGTCGCATCGATCACGGTGGAGAAATTTTTCGAATCCTACGCGGAGCCGCTGAAGCTCAGCCTGCTTGGCGAGCGGGTCGGATTCGATCGCCTGATCAGCGAGCCCGCCGTGAACCGTCCCGGCCTGGCGCTCGCCGGGTTCTTCTCCTATTTCGCGAAAAAGCGCGTGCAGGTACTCGGCAACCTGGAGATGGCCTACCTGCGGAAACTCCCTGAGCAGATGCGCATCGACCGCTTCCGCCGGATGTGCGAGCGCGACATCCCCTGCATCATCGTCTCGCGCGGCGCGACGCTCGGTCCCGAGCTGATGGCCGTCGCCAAGGAGCACTCGATCCCCGTTTTCGGCACCTCGCAGGTCACCATGAAATTCCTCAACGCCGCGACGATCAGCCTCGAGAACGAGTTCGCTCCGACGGTGACGATCCACGGCTGCATGGTCGATATGCGCGGGATCGGGGTTCTCATCGTCGGCAAGAGCGGCTCCGGGAAATCGGAAACCGCGATCGGACTGCTGGAGCGCGGCGGCTCGCTGGTGGCGGATGACATGGTGCGGATAAAACACGTCGGCGGCGAGCTGATCGCCACCGCGCCCGACCTCTCGCGCGGCTACATGGAGATCCGCGGCATCGGCATCATCAACGTCGCCAACCTCTACGGCCTCGCCTCCATCCGCCCGGACAAGCGCCTTGATCTCGTCGTCACCCTCAAGCCCGCCACCGACCTCAACGAGGTGGACAGGCTCGGCCTCGAATCGAAAACCTACGAGCTGCTCGGCCAGGATGTGGCCCATGTCGAGATCCCGGTCGGCCCAGGGCGCGACACCGCCCGCATGGTCGCCATCGCCGCCCTTGACCAGCAGCTCCGCCGCCTTGGCTACAACATGGCCGATGAGTTTAACCAGAAGCTGCTCAGCCACATGTCCACCGGCAAACGGACGCTTTGAGGCTCAACGCAGGGAAATTTCCCGCAGGCTGCCGACCACCCAATCCGCTCCCGCCGCCACGAGTTGGTCCTCGGAAAACTGTCCGGTCGCGACCGCGAGGCATTTCGCGCCGACGGCGTGGGCGCAGGCGATGTCCTTCGGAGTGTCGCCGATGACCAGGGTGCGTTCTGGGCCGTAGGCTTGGCCGGTGTGGGCGAGAGCGCGCTCAAGGGCGATGCGCCCGAGAAGGTTGCGGTCCGCCCGATCCGATCCGTAGGCACCGAAGGCGAAATGATGGTCGAGCCGGTAATGGCGGAGCTTGATCCAGGCGCCTTGCATCGTGTTCCCCGTCAGCAAGGCGGGCTTCGCATGCGGAGTCCCGGCGATGTCCTGCAGGAGTTCCACCACGCCGTCGAGCACCCTGCCTTCGGCGGGATTCGAAGTCAGGCTGTCCTCAAGGTGGATGTGATACGTTTCGAAAAAGCGGTGCGTCCGTTCGGCGCACGGTGCGGTGCCGAAGTGGGCATGGAGGTTTTCCAAGATGCCGAGGTCGGTGGAACCCGCGAGATCGAGCGGCGGGCCTTCGTTTCCGAAAACCTCGACGGCCGTTTTCCGCAGCGCGGCCATCCCCTTCCCGCCCGTGTCAATGAGGGTTCCATCGATATCGAAGAGCAATAGCCAGGAGGCGTCGCCGCTCCGCAGGCTGTCGTTGAGATCGCTGACGTTTCCCGGCATCACTCGGCGGGCTTCGCTTCCGCGTCTTCGGTCGATTCTTCAGGAGTCTCTTCGTCGTCGTCGTCCGGGATGGAGGATGACTCGTCCAACTCTTCGTCATCGAATTCCTCTTCCCCTTCCTCGTCGGGTTCGTCCTCCTCCATGAGTTCACCGTGGAAGAGATGGAAGTGGCGCTTGCGCTGGTGGGCAGGCAACGGGGAAAGGATCATCGCGACGGCACGACCGCTGAGTCGAGGCGGTTGATCGACGTTGGCCATGGTCTTGAGATCCTCAATGATGCGTTTCAGCATTACGAAGCCGAGTTCCTTGTGGGCGTTTTCACGTCCCTTGAACTGGAGGACGAAGCGCACCTTGTGGTTGCCTTCGAGGAAGGTTTCCGCACGGCCGAGCTTGATGTTGTAGTCGTGCTGGCCGGTGCCGACGCGGAACTTCACCTCTTTCATCCTCGTCGAGGACTTGGACTTGCCCTTCTTGAGCTTCGCCTGGGTGTATTTATATTTCCCGTAATCGATGATCTTGCAAACCGGCGGATCCGCCTGGCCGGCGATTTCCACGAGATCCAGCCCCACGGACTGCGCCTTGGCGAGAGCCTCGCGCGATGACATCACGCCGAGTTGCTCCCCGTTTGCGTTTACGACGCGCACTTTCGGCGCACGGATCCGGTCGTTGATCCGTGTCATGTCACGGAAACGGCCCCTGTTGTTGTTTTTCTGCGGTTTGGCTATGGCTTTATCCTTTGGATGTTAGGGGGTGACGTCCGGAAACACGTGTCGGCGATTGTGCCGCGCGGATCCGATCCGTCGGGAGATTGCGGGAAGGCATGGAACGGCAAGTCATGAAAAAGAGACTGGGAACCCGCACCGGTCAAATGAACCGGTGGTGATGGTGGCGGGCTTGCGTTCCAAGGAAATCATAGGCTTGTGCCACATCACCTTGTGAGGGCGCGGGCTAATTCACTGAAGCCAGATAACCTCCACGCACGCCACGGCGCAAGGATGAAATTTCGTGCGCTTTCCGCCATCCGAATCGATATCATACCGCCGCTTTCCTCAACCTCAGCGCATTCATGATCACGGAGACCGAGGAGAAACTCATCGCCGCGCCCGCGATCATAGGGCTGAGGAGAATTCCGAAAAATGGATAGAGCAAACCGGCGGCGAGGGGGACTCCTACGGCGTTGTATATGAATGCGAAGAACAGGTTCTGCCGGATGTTGCGCATGGTCGCGCGGCTGAGGCGGATGGTTTTCGCGATGGCGAGGAGATCGCCCTTCACAAGGGTGATGGCCGCACTGCCGATGGCGACGTCGGTGCCGGTGCCCATCGCGATGCCGACATCCGCGGCGGCGAGGGCGGGCGCGTCGTTGATTCCGTCGCCCGCCATGGCGACAACCGCGCCCTGTTGCTTGAGCTTGCGGATGAGTTCGATCTTATCCTGCGGCATGGCATCGGAGTGGACTTCGTCGATCCCGAGTTCGCGCGCGACGGCCTCGGCGGTCGCGCGGTTGTCGCCGGTGCACATGATGATTTTCAAACCCATTTCGTGTAGCGTGCAGATCGCTGCGGCGCTGGTTTCCTTGATCGGATCGGCGATAGCGAAAATGCCGGCGAGCTCGGTGCCGATTCCGACCCAGACGACGGTCTTGGCTTTTTCCCGCAATGCTTCGGCCCGTTGTTCCCAATCGCCCGCGATGGCGATGCCGTGTTCGGACAGGAAAGAGGATTTTCCGATCCTGACAACTTTCCCGTCAGCCTTCCCGGTCACGCCACCCGCCGTGATGGATTCGAAATTGGTGACCGAAAAAAGTTCGATGTTGGATTCCTTCGCGGCATCGACCACAGCGCGGGCGAGCGGATGTTCGCTAGGCGACTCGACGGAAGCGGCGAGTTTGAGCAAAGAATCGTTATCGTAGCCGGGTGCGGGAACGACATCGGTGACGCGCGGTTTTCCGGCGGTGAGGGTTCCGGTCTTGTCGGTGACGAGATGAGTGACCTTCTCCGCCAGCTCGATGGCACCCGCGTTTTTCACGAGGATTCCCATGCCCGCTGCGCGACCCACGCCGACCATGATCGACATCGGCGTCGCCAATCCGAGTGCGCAAGGGCAGGCGATGATGAGCACGGAAACGGCGTTCACCAGGGCGAACGCCATCGCGGGCGCGGGGCCGTAAATTGCCCAGACGATGAACGTGACCACCGCTGCGACTACCACGATGGGCACAAACCAACCCGCGACCGTATCGGCGACTTTTTGGATCGGCGCCCGGCTGCGCTGCGCCTCCGCGACCATTTGGACAATCTGAGAAAGCAGCGTGTCGCCTCCGATCTTTTCCGCCCGCATCACGAAACTTCCGGTTTGGTTCAGGGTCGCGCCGATCACGGGGTCGCCTTCCTTTTTCGCGACCGGCATGGGCTCGCCGGTGATCATGGATTCGTCGAGGTTGCCGCCGCCTTCGGTGATCGTGCCGTCGATGGGAACTTTTTCGCCGGGACGGACACGTAGCAGATCGCCGAGCACGATTTCATCGGCCGGCACGTCTTCCTCCTTGCCGTCGCGCAGGCGATGGGCGGTTTTGGCAGCGAGGCCGATGAGGGATTGGATCGCCTCACCGGTGCGGGCACGGGCTCTCGCCTCTAACAGCTGACCGAGCAAAACCAGCACCGTAATCACCGCCGCCGCCTCGAAGTAGAGGCCGACCTCGCCGTGTTCCTTGAACGATTCCGGAAACACGCCCGGCGCGAGAACCGCCACCGCGCTGTAGAGGAACGCCGAGCCGACACCCGTGGCGATGAGGGTGAACATGTTGAGGTTCCATGTTTTCAGGGAAACCCATGCCTTGCTGAAAAACATCCCACCCGCCCAGAAGACCACGGGGATCGTGAGGATGAACTCGATCCATTTCGTCATGTCCTTCCGGAAATGCAGGCCCGGAACCATGTGAGCCATCGCGAGCATGAACACCGGCAGCGTGAGCGCGGCGGCGATGCAGAATTTGCGTGTCAGCGCGCGAATCTCGTGATCCTCGCCATCGTCGGCGAACAAGGGGTTCCGCTCCAAAGCCATGCCGCACTTCGGGCAATCGCCGGGTTTGTCCGACTCGACGCCGGGGCACATCGGGCAGAAATACTTCGCGTCCGACTTTGGCTTCACCTCGGCAGCGGCGTGGCAGCCGCAGCAGGATTTCTTTTCGGGTGATTCTTTCATCGGCGATGCGCTGGCAACTTACGCGGACGAAACCCAAAAGCAACCTTGCCTCCCCCGCCCTCTCCGTTGAACATCAGCGTGTCACGAACCCAAATCCCTTCCCCCTATGAAATTCGGAATCATCGGCGCCGGCATGATCGGCCACTTCCACGCAAAGGCCATCACCGCCATGACCGGCGGAGAACTCCAATCCGTCTTCGACCTGCGCGGCGAGGCTGCGGAAAAACTCGCGGCGGAATATGGCGGCAAGGCTTACTCGAACATCGATGAATTCCTCGCCGATCCCGAGTTGGAAATCGTCACCATCGGCACGCCGTCGGGAGCGCACCTCGACCCCGCGCTCGCCGCCTTGAACGCAGGCAAGCACGTGATCTGCGAGAAGCCGCTCGAGATCACCACCGAGCGCATCGACCAGCTCATCGAGGCCGCTGCCGAGAACGGCAAGACCCTCTCCGCCGTGCTGAACCGCCGTTTCCATCCCGGCATGGATGCCTTCAAGAAGGCGGCCGACGAAGGTCGTTTCGGCAAGCTCACCTCCGCCTCGGCCTATGTGAAATGGTATCGCGACCAAGCATACTACGATTCCGCCGGATGGCGCGGCACCTGGGCGCTCGATGGTGGCGGTGCGCTGATGAACCAATCCGTGCACACCGTCGATGCGCTCCTCTACCTCGCCGGCCCGGCGAAAGCTGTCACCGCTGTCACCGCTTGCCAGGCGCACGAGCGCATCGAGGTCGAGGACAGCATCGTCGCGACGGTGGAGTTCGAGAACGGTGCGCTCGGCGTGATCGAGTGCTCCACCTGCACCTGGTCCAAGGCCGGCCACCCCGCCCGCGTGCAACTCGCTGGCACCGACGGCTCCGTTTTCCTCGCCGACGAATCCTTCGAGATGTGGGACTTCCGCGAGGAGAAACCGGAGGACGCGCTCATCAAATCCACCCTGATGAAAGGCCAGGAAGCCGGCCTCGGCGCGAACGACCCGACGGCGATCAATTTCTACCAGCACCAGCGCAACTTCGAGGAGGTCGTGCAGTCGATCCAGGAAGGCCGCGAGTGCAAGACCCACGCCGCCGAAGCCCGCAAGGCGGTCGCACTCATCCGTGCCATCTACGAATCCGCGCAGAACGGCGGGAAAAAGGTGTATCTGTGACAACGCGCATCATGCCTCACTTCCACACCGGCAAGCCGTTGGCGGGATTGAGTTCCTTCGGCGGCTCGATGGAGAACGATTTCGCGCTGCCGACCCGGTAGGGGCCGTAGGCGATCGGGATCACCGTGAGTAGCAGCGCCGGCTCTTCATCTGCCACCGTTTTGGAGACGTGCACCACGGCGGCGCAGTTCGGGTTCTTGTTCACCTCCATCACGTCGCCCGCGCTGAAACGGTCGGCGGCATCGATGTCCTCGGTCGGGAAAATGTATTCGATGACCACCGGGAAACCGACCGGCTGGGTGAAGTCATCCGCCCGCACCATCGCCTGCGCTCGGATCGCGAAGCCGGGATAGAGGAACGCTCCCTTTTCGAGTTTTCGAACATCGGTCACCTGGTATTCGCCCTCCACATAGGTGAGCAGCAGGTTCTTGCCGAAGTTGCGCATGTAGTTGCGCAGCAGCAGTGAGTTGAGGCGCTCGCGTTTCGCGTCGTCGAGGCCGAAGTATTTCCCGTAAAGCTCGCTGGCCGAGAGTGCGTTGCCGTTCGGCACGTCCAGGACGGTGTAGCGGCGCAGTTCAGGCAAACGGCCGAGCTTTTTCAGTATCTCGTAATTCCGCGGCACCTCGGGATTGCCAAAGACATTCAGGCAGACGAACCAGCTCACGACCGCGAAACAGAGCGCCAGGGTGTTCGCAAGAAACCACCAGAAGTAGGCGGGCCGGCGCGGCACATCCTCCTCGTCGGCCTTGTTCTTTCTCTTCTTCGCGGGCACGGAATCTAGACAGCGCCTCCCCCGCCGCAAACCTCGCCATCCTCCGCGCCGGAACCTTCCGGCTCATCCTCCGGTTCGAAGGATGTCCCGCAGCCGCACGAACGGCGCGCCTTGGGGTTGTGGATCTTGAAACCGGCGTCCGTCAAGTCGTCGGAAAAATCGACCTCGCAGCCGCGCAGCTTATCGAGGCTGTCCGCCGCGATGATCACCCGCGCCGCGCCCATTTCCACGATCTCATCGCCGCTCTCCGGCTCCGCCACTTTCATCTCATACTGCCAGCCCGCGCAGCCTCCCTTGCTCACGCCGAGCCGCAAGCCCGCCGTCGCCGAAGCCGCCTTGCTTTCCAGCAAAGCCCCGAGTTCCCGCCTCGCCCCTTCCGTAATCCCGATGATATCCACGCCCGGAAAATATCCCGGATGCCGGGAGTTGAAACACTAAACTTGCATCAAGCAACCCGCGGCACGGATATCTGCGCCAGCGGAGAGATTTTTATGATCCGGTCCGCAAGGCGCCCATGCTCCGGCGACCATTCTTTGCTAACCTTTCAGGGAGACCAGCTCGTCGGTGTGGATGGTCTGGCGGGCGCGGTAGAGCGCGACGATGATCGCGAGTCCCACGGCCACCTCGGCAGCCGCGACGGTGATCACGAAGAAGACAAGCATCTGGCCGCTCGGGTCGGGAAGGCCGTTATCGGCAACGTTGAAACGGGAGAAGGCCACAAGGGTGAGGTTCGCGGCGGAGAGCATCAGCTCAAGGCACATGAACACGATGATGATGTTGCGGCGCAGCACCACCCCCGCCAACCCGATGGCAAACAGGAGACCGGAGACGAGGAGGTAATCGTTTAGCGAAGCCATAAACTTTAAATTTTAAATCTTAAACCCTAATGAATAGGTCAGTCGTTCGCGGCGGATTTCCGGGAGAGGGTGACCACGCCGACCGTTGAGACGAGCAGGAGCACGCCGAGGATCTGGAGCGGGAGGTTGTATTCCGTGAAAAGGGTGCGCCCGATGAGGTGGATGTCGGGCAGCTGGCCGGATTCCAAGGACTCGGAGATTTTCGTCGGGATTTTTTCTTTGCCTTCTTTGTAGCCTTCGGCTGCGGCGGCGAGAACCGCCTTATCCAGCGGCGGTGCGGCTTGGTTCGGCAGCTTGTGGGAAAGCACCCCTGCGAGCTGGATGAAAAAGACGGCCACCAGCACCAGCCCCGCCGCGAGCGGCGCGAGGCTGTCGGAACGGCGTTTCTCGTCCTTGAGGTCGAGCAGCATGATGATGAAAAGGAACAAGACCATGATCGCGCCGGAATAGACGAGGATCTGGATCACGCCGACGAAGAAGGCCGAAAGCCCGATGAACAGCGCGGCGAGC
>JAIXQS010000149.1 GCA_027485615.1 Verrucomicrobiaceae bacterium | reverse complement strand
CCGCCGTCGCCGCCCCGCAGGCCGCCGTCAGCGGAAATGCGTCCCCCGAACGCGAGGGTGTCCTCAGCAAAAAGAATGACGTTCCCACCATCGCCTTCCAAGGTGGCACCAGCCGAGATTGTGGCACCATCAGCGACCGTGATGTTGATGGCATTCTGGAGATCGGGATCCTGACCGCGCCTGCCTCCGCCGATCCTGACCTCTCCACCGCCGAGCAGACCGTCCGCGATCACGAGAGCTCCTGAGGCCATTTCGATGATCCCGCTGGTGATGGTAATGCAGCCACCGCGCCCGATGTCCGAGGTGGTGTCAATCGTGCCAGCGACTTCTACTTCGCCCGCCTGACCGGCGTCGATGCGAACGTCGCCGCCCTTGGCTTCCAGGCTTCCCGTATTGCTGATTTTGCCACGTCCGGAGCGCAGGTAGATCTTCCCGCCTTCCCTGGTGAGGGATTTGGCGTTGATGCGGCCCTCATTTTGAATGGCCATGCCGTAAACGTTGCCATCGTGTGCCTTGAGTTCGGCGATGTTGGCTTCGATGACACCCTTGTTGAGCACGCCGCCCTTGGTGCTCGCGCTGCGGACGAAGAGGCGCTCGGCGCCGTCCACCTTGAGCAACACGTCATTGCCCGCCGCCAGTCCGACCCGGCCGTTCGGAGCCATGAGGCTGCCTTCATTGGTGACCTGCGGGGCGATGAGGATGATGTCGCCGGTGCTCGCGCCGATCCGGCCGAGGTTGATGACCGGGGCGTTGCTATCGCCTTGGAAACTCAACTCGCCGACGGCCATGAACTGGTCGTTGTCGAGATCCAACGAGGATGCGACGAAACCACCGACATCGATCCTGGAGTTCTGGCCGATGACGACGCCGTTCGGGTTAAGCAGAAAGACGTTGCCGTTGGAGGTGAGTCGTCCGTCGACTAGGCTCTGGCCGGTGCCGGTGACGCGGGTGAGGGGGGCTGAGTCGGTGCTGGGCATGCGGGACTCGGTAGGCCCGGCGGCGTGGATATCGAAAGAACGCCAGTCGATGACAGCCCTATGGGTAGATTGGTCAATGAGGAGATGGCCGGCGGCCGGATTGGAAAACTCCGCTGCGCCGCGAACCACAGTGGGCTCGACAGGGTTGCCATAGGAAATGAGCGGAGACCCGACCAGCGAGAGGTACGAGACACCCCAGAAGACCAGACGTGGCCAGTTGATGTGCTGCTGAGTCGTCATATGATCGGTGAAACCCTCCCTTCGGACGTTTTCAGAAACCTGAAGCATATCGCGGAGCAAGGATTTAGGGAAGGTATCAGTCGTTTTTATCGGATGGCGGCGTTGCATCAGGAGCGGCCGGATCCTTCTGATCCAAGGGAATCACTTTCACCTCGCCTTCCTTGACATTCAGGTAGCCGCGGCCGTTTTCGACAGCCACGGAGTAGAAGGTGCCGCGGGCGGCGGCGACTCCGCTGGGTGTCTTGATACGGAAATCGATCTTGCCTTTTGCAGCGGGGTTGATGAGCGCACCCATCGTGCCGTTTTTCAGGTCGAGCAGAACCTTGGGTTGGTCAGGGACGGTTTCATCCACGGCTTCCACCAGGGTTTCGGTGTTGGCGGTCATGTTCACTGCTGCGTCCTTGGTGATGACGATTATGGCGGCGGAATTCGCGCCCGTCTTGACGGTGGAGCCGACGACCACCTTGTCGCCGACTTTCAGGGGGGCGGATGCGCCCCCACCGGGCGGGGTCATGGTGACGTCGCCTTCGGCTTTGGTGACGGTGCCGGATGGGGGGGCGGCGCTCTGTACGGCATCCTTGGGCGTTACGGCGACCTTGCCTTCCTTAACCTGTACGAAGCCTTTTCCATCCTCGACGGCGACGGAGTAAAAGGTGCCGCGGGCGGCGGCAACCCCGGAGGGAGTTTTGATCTTGAAGTCCATGGCGGTCTGGGCCTGGGGCTGGATCAGGGCGCCCATGCTCCCGTTTTTCAGATCAAGGAGCACCTTCGGCGTGGCTTCCGAGTCCTGCAACTCCTCGACGACGACACTTGAATTCTCCGCGATTCGGACGGCGGATTGACGGGTCGTCACAAGAACGGCGCGGGCACCATTTCCGGTAGTGATCGTACTCCCGACTTTCACCACCGCTCCCTGCTTGGCAGGGGCAGCGGCACCAGCGCCAGGGGGCGTGACTTTGACATCGCCGACGACGACACTCAACTTACCGTCCGTTTGGGCAGAGAGAGAGGGGAAAGCGCAGCCAAGAGTAAGTATGGCGATACAAAGGAATCTGTCAGGCAGCTTCGTTATCATGGGGACGTGTTGTTTTGATTTACTGAAATGGCGCGGGATGCCGGGGAAAAACCGCTCACGTAACAAGGACCCTATCCAAGCCATCACATCTGATTGCGTCAAGATTTTTCACCGCTGGCGATGATTTGGGGTGATTTTTAGAGATCATTGGGTCCATGCCGGCGAAATGCAGACATGCCTTTTTATCTTCCCAAGGTGCTGTTCTGGGCAACAAGGATGTCAATGGATTGATGAATTGAAGACTGATCATTGGTTTGCCGCTCAAGTCGGCGACTCATCTTCTGGCATCAGATCGCCGTCGAGAACCGATAATCATGTATCAGGGGAGTCGAGGGGGGATTAAGCCCTGACTCGCTGTAGTGTATTTTGGGTCTTGACTCTTTGGTGAACACAATTTGGTATGCGTAAGCCTCTATGATAAGTTTTAAAAAACATCAATCCCTGCTTCTAGCAATCATTTTGCCTCCGATTTCCCTGGCGATTGTGCTAGGTATCGACCATTTAAAGTTCGGAGCAGGCTTGGAATTCTCGACGGTCGACCTCCGCTTTCAGATCCGGGCGAAGACGGACGCGAAGGCGCATGAGGACGTTCTTCTCGTCGGGATTGACGAGCAAGGGCTGGAGCAGTTTGGACAATGGCCGTGGCCGCGGACGATCCATGGTCAGTTCATGAATTTCCTGACCCTGTGCCCCCCGAAATCCATGGGTTGGGATTTGATTTTCTCAGAAGCGGGGCGCGACGAAGGGGAGGACCAGGCCTTTGCGGATGGCCTGATCCTGCACCCGGGGGCGATCCTCGGGGCGGCTTATGAGGATTTGTCCGGTTTTGGCAAACAGGATGAGAACGATGGGACTTCTGGCGCAATGATAGGAAACACGCCGGCCCTAACGAAGGTGAGCGGGGACGTCGGACGCCTGCTCGGGCACGAGTGGGCGCTGAAACCGGTGGGTGTCCTGGGGGAAAGCTCGATGACGGGTTTTGTGAACGTGGAGCCTTCGAAAGTGGATGGCATCCGCCGCAAAGCGCCGCTGGTGGTGAGGGTCGGGAAGCCGGGTAAAGAGAAGGTCTATCCCAGTCTCGTGCTGCAAATGCTGATGCGGGCGGAGGAGATCGGTCCCGACGAAGTGGAGGTTGTGCTGGGGGAAAGGGTGACGATCAGGGGAAAAGAGCGGACTTTTCAGGTGCCGATCGACGATCAAGGCCAGATGTGGATCAACTACCGGGGTACGAACGATGCGGACGGGAACAATATT
>JAIXQS010000136.1 GCA_027485615.1 Verrucomicrobiaceae bacterium | reverse complement strand
TACCCTCACGCTCACCCGCGCCGCAGTCCCCCAGATCGAAAGCAATCCGGTTACCGGTTCCCTTCTCAGCGTCCGCACCGACAAGGCCGACGCCGAAAAAATCATCACCGCCTTGCGGACCGACATTCCTGTCCTTGCGGAAAAAGACGCGAATGGTTCCAGCTACCTCATAGACGAGTCCAAGGAAGAGGTCTCTGCGCTCATCGGAGGCTCGTTCCTTCGCGAATCCCTCATCGCCCTCGTCCTCGGTCTCATCGGCATCGCCATCTACATCACGATCCGCTTCGAGTTTTCCTTCGCGCTGGGCGCTTTCATCGCCCTTCTCCATGATGTGGTCATCGCGGTCGGTATCGTCGTCCTTCTGGGGCGAGAGCTTTCCCTTATCCACGTCGGCGCGATCCTGACCATAGCGGGGTACTCGATCAATGACACGATCGTCATCTTCGACCGCATCCGCGAAACGGTTCTGCTGCGCACCGGGGACATCAAGGACATCATGAATGAGGCGATCAACGCCACCCTCTCACGCACAGTGCTTACCTCCGCAACCACGATCGTCACCGTATTGATCCTCTCGCTGTACGGTGGTTCCGCGCTCAGGGATTTCTCGATCATGATTCTCATCGGACTCGTGATCGGAACCTACTCCTCGGTCTTCGTCGCGTCCCCCATCGTGCTCTGGTGGTCGCAGCGCAAGGGCGGCAACCTCCGCAAGGATGTCCTCGCTACGACCCTCGCCGCCGAAGCCGCGAAGGCGGACGCAGCCGGAGCATAAGGAACATAGGTTAAGCCTTACCGAGGCAGGGGGCTACAGCCCCCTCTTCTCAAATCAATCCCTCGGCTTCCGCTCGGGACGCATCTCCGGTTTCCCCGGCGGCCCCTTCGGTTGGTCCGCGCCGTTAATCATATCGTTACCGTCGGTATCCATCCGCCTGAAGATCTGTCGCCGTTTTTCTTCCGGCAACTTACTGATGAACTCCCCCTTGCTGAATTCCTCGAAGCTGACGCCCCCGCTTTTATCCTCGTCCAATTTTCGGAAATCCTCTCTTGCACGGCGCTCGGCCTGCTGCCGCATCATGCGTATCTCCTCGCGGCTGATCGATCCGTCCTTATCACGGTCCAGCCGCCCGAAGAACGCGTTGCGCTGCTCATCGGGCAACTGTTCCATGCGAGGGGATGCGAAAAACTCGCGTTTCGAGATCTTCCCGTCGCCGTCCCGATCCATATGCTTGAACATCTCCTCCGGCCCTACCATGTGCGGTCGCCTATCGCTCTCCCGAGGTAGCCTTGGTTCCTCCGGCTTGCGCTCGACTTGACCCATTACAACGGAGGAAAAAAGCCCCGCCATCATTCCGCCCGCGAGTATCGTTTTCATTGAAAGTTTAGCGTTTGAAGTTTTCGGTATCCGCGCAAGTATCTGGTTGCCCCTTGTTAACCCCTGCAGGAGCCAAAAGTTCCCGATTTTTTACGCTTACCCCAGAAATTTTTCCACCCGTGCACATCAGCGACATCCTCAGCGCCCCGACCCCGTCCCTTTCCTTCGAGTTTTTTCCGCCGCGTGCACAAGCCGCCTGGGAGGAGCTTTACGAAACAATACGAGATCTCGAGACCCTATCTCCCTCCTTCGTCTCGGTAACCTACGGAGCCGGCGGATCCACCCGTGAGCTGACCCACGATCTTGTCCTCCGCATCCGCCAGACCACGAACATCCCGCCCGTGCCGCACCTCACCTGCGTCGGACACACACGGGATGAGATCGACGCGATCCTCACCCGCTACGCGGAGGCCGGGGTCGCGAACATCCTTGCCTTGCGCGGCGATCCTCCGAAAGACCAGCCGGACTATGATTGGTCGCAGGGGGATTTCCGTTACGCCGCCGACCTTGTGCGCCACATTCGTTCGTTCAAAGGCCATCCCGACCCGCGCGGCTTCGGGATCGGCGTCGCGGGCTTTCCCGAAGGCCACCCGGCCACGCCGAATCGCGTCGCTGAAATGGACAACCTCAAGGCCAAGATCGACGCCGGAGCCGACTACATCTGCACCCAGCTTTTCTTCGACAATCACGATTTCCTGGACTTCCGGGATCGCTGCTCGCTGGCCGGGATCGATGTCCCGATCATCGCAGGCATCATGCCCGTGACCTCGCTCTCAAGCATGAGACGGATGGCGGAGCTTGCCGCGGGAGCGCGCTACCCGGCCAAACTGCTCAAGACCCTGGACCGCGCCGCTGCGAAGAACGATCCCGAAGCGGTCGAGCGGGCGGGCATCCACTACGCCGCCCAGCAATCCGCCGAGCTCCTCGATAACGATGTGGCGGGTATCCACTTCTACACGCTGAACAAATCCCACGCCACCCGCCAGATCTACGCCTCGCTGGGATTGTAGGTTTTCCGGAAATTTTCCCGATCCTGCGGAGCCTTGGCAAGCACCTCGCACTACCTCGCTTCGGCAACAAGCAAATCGATCAGCGGCTTGGGATCTTGCAAGCCATGGGGGTGATGATCGCCGCCTTCCTTGGGGAAAAGTTTCAGCCGACCGCCGTTGTCCTGCCAGAGTTTTACAAGCGCGGCGGCATTGTCCTCATAGGGGACGGTGCGGTCGGCCGTGCCGTGGCAGGAAACCAGAAATACGCCGGCCTTGATCGCGGGCATCATGCCATCGGTCGGGCGAATCGACTTCGCCCGTGCCGACTCATCGTCTGCGTATCCGAAGGCATTCTTGTAAGACTTCCAGTCGCCGCCACTACCATTACCCTTCCGCGTGAGCTGGAACCCGCCAGGCCAGGAAAGGATATCGCAGACCCCGTTGTCGAGGTAAAGGACGCTGGCACGATCCGGATGCAGACGCACCCACGCGTTCACGTAAAGGCCGCCTCGTGAAATGCCTAGCAGGGCGGGCTTGGCGGAGAAACCGCGCTTACCTTGCAGCTCTTCATAAACCTTTTCCCAAACAAGCATCGCAGCGGGCGATCCGAACTGGTTTCTCACGTCGACGTACACGACGTGCCAGCCCTTTTCTACAAGACCCGCCTCAAGCGATCTCAGGTGGCCGCCAAACTCACCCACCCACAGCCAGGGCTTCCCGGCGGCCGCCTGCTCCGGAATTTGCAGTGTGACGTTGCTTCCCTCGACGCTGAATTTTTCCACCGTGGCGGATAGGGAGGATACACTAAGCATACCCATGAAGAGCGCGGCGAGTAAAGTGTGTGGCATGTGCCTTGTCTGGATGGAAGGGCGGGCGGAGTAAATAGAAACTTCGGGAATTTCCACCCTCCCCATCACACCTTGAAAAGCCCGCCGCGTTTCCCGCCGAGCACGGCCGCGCCCATGATGGCGACGGAGAGGAAAACCATCGCCCACACGCCCAGCGCGGCGGCCAGTTCGGTGCCGTTTCCAAGCGTGCTAAGGAGCGTGTAGATCGCTTTGGTGATCGGGTAATGCTGCGCCTGCTGGGCGAGGATCAGGCTATCGCTCACCTCCAGCATGGCGAAGGCGAAGCCGAGGATCGCTCCCGCAGCGAGGTTCGCTCCGATCAGTGGGATCGCGATCCGCCGCATCATCCGCATCGGGGTCGCGCCAAGGGATTTCGCGGCCTCTTCCAGCGCCGGATTGCTCTGCTGCAAGCCCGCCACCGCCGCCCGCACCACATAGGGCAGCCGCCGGATGCAATAGGCCAGGGCCAGCAGGAAAAACGGACTCCCACCCGCACCGATGAGGAAATGAAACGGTTTCCCCTCCTGCGAAAGAGCAAGATAACCGAAGGCCATCACCAGCCCCGGCACCGCCAGCGGCATCATCACCAAGGCATCGAGCCAACCCCGCAGTTTCAGATCCGACCTCACCACCACCCATGCCACGCAGACACCGATGAAGAACGCCAGCAAAGTCGCCGTCCCGGCATACATCAGGCTGTTTTGGATCGAAGGCACCACCAGCCCGTTTCCAAGCGCCTCGATGTAATGCCGCATCGTCAGCTCATCCGGGATCACCGTGCCATACCACCTCTCAGCGATGGAAACGAGGATCACCCCGGCGTGCGGCACCGATGCGACGAGGAAAACCCCGAGGAAAAACGCCGCGCACGCCAACCCTTTCCATCCGCCGATTTTCTGACCGTCGCTGCGACCCTTCGGCCTCGGCGCGGTGCCCAGCGGCGCGCGACCCATCACCAGTTTCGCGAAAGCGAAAACCAGCGCCGCTATCACTAACAGAATCGCAGTAAGCGCGTAAGGTACAGGATTCTTCTCCAGCCCCTTGATCCCATCGAAAATCTGCACGGGCGCGATCCGCGCGTAATCGAACACCAGCGGCACGCCCAGCTCCGTGAATGACCAGATGAAAACCAGCGAGCTACCCGCGAAAACCCCCGGCATGGCCAGCGGCAGGGTGATCCTGAAAAAGCGTTTCCACGGCGGGCACCCGAGATTCTCCGCCGCCTGTTCCATCGCCGGATCGAGGTTCGCCAGCGCCGCGGCGATGTTCATGTAGAGGATGGGATAAAGGTGCAGCGCGTTCATCACCACGATCCCGAGGAAACGCCCCTCCGCCAGCCAATCGAAAGGCGTGGCCGCGCTCATCATTCCCATATCGATGAGCAGGGCGTTGAATGCGCCGTTCACGCCGAGCATCTGCTTGATCCCCACCGCACCGACGAACGGCGGCAAAATCATCGGCGCGAGCACGAGGATTCCCAGAAGCTTTTTCCCCACGAAATCATAACGGTGCGCCACCAGAGCCAGGGGAAACGCGATCAGCAAGGTCAGCAGCGTGCTCACCACGCCCATCATCAGCGCGTTCCAAAGCCCCTCGCGGTAGATGGGGTTGGAGAAAACCGATCCGATGAAATCCAGCGTCCAAATCGTTTCCCCATCCGCACCGGTCGCTTGGAAGGCCTGCTTCACCACCATCCATGCCGGATACAGGAAAAAAACCGCGAACAGCACCACCACCGCCAAGCTGATCCCCCACGCCAATTTCCGGTTCATCATGGCCGCGCCCCTTTCGTTTCGGCGATGCGCCGCGCTTCCCGATAGTTCGCTCGGAACCACTCGCCGAGCTCCTTCATCCGCGCCGCCTGCACCATCGAGTCCTTGCTGTCCAGGCCCGCATCACCCGGCCCGGCGATGGCATACGTAACTTTCGAAACATCCTGGAAAACGGCCAGCGCATCCTCGGGCATGCCCGCCGCGATGATCGCCTCCCAGGCGGATTTCATTTCCTCATGCGAATCGATGCACATCACTTTCACCAGCGTCCGGAGCGTGTTGAAAACCTTGCCGGTTAGTGCGCGGTCGTAGGTGAAATTCCCCTCGTCCTCGTAGGGGTTCACTCCGGGCATGGTGGTCAGAGCGAGAGTCTCCGCATCATACATGTCACGGCGGATCGGGGTGCGGTGCAGCGCGCGATCCTCCGGGCCGCCCTTGGTGCCGGGTTTCTGGAACCACAAGCGCTGCGCTTCCCGCGTCAGGCAGAATTTCACGAACTCCTGCGCAAGCGCCATGTTCGGAGCACCCTTGAAAACGGCGATAGGATCAGAGCTGAGCGTCGTGCCGCCCTTCGGCGCGATCCAGACCACGCGCGGTTTCCCGTCGCTCGTGATCAGATCCGCCGCGTAGCTGCGCCCGTAGAAATCGATGCACATCCCCGCCGCCGCGTTCCCCTGCCCCACATCGTGCGGGATCTTCGATGCGCTGTCGGTGAAATACCGTGCGTTCGCGCCCATCCGTTGGATCAGCCGCAGGCCCTCGTCCCAGCCCTGTTCCGCCGTCCCGCCCGCCGCGAGGGATTTCTGCATCTCGCCCTGCACCAGCAGCTCGAAGGTGCGCGCGACAGAACCGCTCTTCGTCGGATCCGCCAAGGCCAGGCTGCCGACGTAGCCCGGCTCGCCGAGATCGCGCCACTCGGTGGGCGCGGCGATGCCCAGCCGCTGGATGAAGTCCGGGTTATAGCAGATCCCAAACTGCCACATGCACGTCCCCACCCAATCCTTGTCCGCCGCGATGTAGCGCTCGCCCGTGAACGTTTCCGGGATCACACCGCGCTCACCGAACAGCTCCGGCATATCCTCGAAAACATCCAGCTTCGCCAGCCTACCCGCCTTGGCTTGTCCCGCAAAATCCGGCTCGCCACCGCCGAAAAACAGATCCACGCCGATCCCGTCGCGCCCCGTTTCCTCCGCCGCCTTGAAGCCCGCGTCGATCACCATCCGGATCTCGGAAGTGCCGCCCGGCGTCCGCCAATCGACATATACCGAACGCCCCTTCTTGCCCCGCCACCATGATGCGAAGGCTTCCCCGAACTCTTTGCGAATCGACTCGTTGTGCGGGGAAAGGATCACAAGCCGGTCATCCGCCGAGGCGGGAGACGCCGTCTGGGTCTCGCGTTTCATCACCAGCGGCAAGCCGACGATGAAACCCAACAAACCTAGAATTCCGATCAATCGTCCCTTCATGCCCGCGTCCGGCAGAAAACTCCCACCCAGCACGCCCCGTGGCAAGACGGAACGGGCCGCATCCGATTTGCCACCCGTGAAAGCTCCGGTTCAGTTCCCCACCTTCAGCATGATGTCCTTGTAGTGGGCGACGCTGCCGGGATCGTGTCCTTGGATCGCGAAGGTTCCGCTGCCCAGCATGCGACCGGGCATTCCTTGCAGGGCTTTCGCCGGATCAAAGCCTTCCGGCTGTATCCATTCCACG
Source organism: Verrucomicrobiaceae bacterium (assembly GCA_027485615.1). Classification (GTDB taxonomy): domain Bacteria; phylum Verrucomicrobiota; class Verrucomicrobiia; order Verrucomicrobiales; family Akkermansiaceae; genus Luteolibacter. The sequence goes on along the minus strand of JAIXQS010000136.1, from coordinate 2,792 downwards.
GCGATCTCGCCGTTCACCTTCACCGTGATCTTGTTGCCTTTGACGGCGATGTGATAATCGAACCATTCGCCATCCACATTCGGCGCTTTCTCCACAACACGTCCCTCCAAGCTGCCCTTAGGCCCCTGCTGGCCAGCCCCCAACACGAGGACATCGGAAACACCGTAAAGGCTGCCGGTCTTCCTCGCGTCGCCGTGCGAGGAGTTCACTTGGCACTCGAAGCCCTTGAAAGGCCAGCCCTTCTCCTGATATTCCGTGTGGAAATAGACACCACCGTTCGCCTTGGGCATCGTCTTCACCTTGAGCTTCAGTTCGAAGTCCGTGAAGGAGGCCTTGCCGTCCGCGCCCATGTAAAAAAGATGCGCGCGGCCGTTACTTACCTTGATCGCACCGTCCTCCACCGTGAAAGAACCCGGCGTCTCCTCGTTCGATTTCCAACCGGTGAGATCCTTGCCATTAAAGATCGAGACGAACCCGTCATCGGCCATCGCGGAAGATGCCAGAACACCGAGAGCGAGTGATAGGATCAGGAAGTGTTTTCTCATCGACTTGAATTGGTAATCGGGGGCTCTCCGGCAGTCCAGCCGAAAGCCAGGTCACATGACGGGCCTCCGAAACGAATTCACCTGGCGCCGAATTTGCAAACGGTCGTGCTCCGCCAAGTTTGGCCGGGGCGGAGGATGACATTGGGGAAAGACGGCTGGTTCGGCGAGTCCGGGTAGTGTTGGGTTTCGAGGCAAAAGCCGTTGCGGAAATGGTAGGGCTTACCGCTCTTGCCGATGAGTTTGCCGTCGAGGAAATTGCCGGAGTAGAACTGCAAGCCCGGTTCGGTGGTCAGGAGCTCGAGGGTGCGGCCGCTCGTTGGCTCATATACGCTGGCGGCAAGGGCTAGCTCGCCGGACGCATTGTCGAGAACCCAGTTATGGTCATAACCGCAACCGTATTTCATCTGCTCGTCCTTATCCTCCACGCGCTCACCGATGATTCGCGCGGAGGTGAAATCGAGCGGTGTTCCCTTGACCTTACGCAGTTCCCCGGTGGGGATCAGTCCGCTGGTCACCGGCGTGAATGCGGAGGCGTTTAGCGTGAGCTCATGCCCAAGGATGTCGCCGTTCCCTTCGCCCTTGAGGTTGAAGTAGCTGTGCTGGGTGACGTTGACCGGAGTGGCCTTGTCGGCGGTGGCCTCGTAGTCCATGCGCCATTCATTGTCATCGGTAAGCAGGTAGCACACGCTGAGTTCGAGCGTACCGGGATAACCTTCCTCGCCGTCCCTGCTGGTGTAGCTGAACTTCACGCCCTGCGCCCCGTTTCTCACGAACGCCTCGGCGCGCCAAACAACCTTGTCGAATCCTTTCAAGCCCCCATGCAAGGAGCACTTGATTCCTCCGGGTTCGTTGTTCGGGGCGAGGGTGTATTGCTCCCCGTCCAGGCTGAATTTTCCGTTCGCTATCCGGTTGCAGAAGCGCCCGACCACGGCACCGAGATAACATGTATCCCTGATGTATTCGGCCAGCGTGTTGTATCCGAGGACGATGTCAGCATTTTCACCGAAACGATCCGGCACCTCAAGGCTGAGGACGATCGCCCCGTAGGTCATCGCGCGGAGCCTGACGCCGTTCTTGTTGGTGAGAGTGTAGGCGTCAACGGGAGCTCCGGCTGAAGTCTTGCCGAAAATCTCGGCCTCGGGTGGATCGACGGACATGGTGTGCTTGATGTTAGTCCCCCGGTTGGAAAATGAAAGGCGCCGAAAGCCTCCGCATTTTGCCCCGGAAGGCGGGACAGTATCGCCATCATTCAGCTGATTTGTCGAGCCCGTCCTGGGAACGGCATCCAGATTGCAATGCCAGCCGGCACGGTATTCTGAACCCCCTTTTCGTTTGTGTCGTCGGGTTGCTGATCATACGCTCCACCCGACCGGCCTCACGCTCCCCGCCCAATGAAAAATCACGATGATCCATTCCAAGAAGCGCGGGCGAAATGTCCGGTCCTTATCGGCACTTTTGATGGCGAGCGGGTGCCGATGATCCTGCGGCACAAGGACGTACGCGAAGCCGCAAAAGACACCGCTAAATACAGCTCCGACGCGCCGCTGCGGGTGCCGATCCCCTCGGAAGAGAATGTCCGTACGGTTCGCCAATATCCCCTGGAAGTCGATCCGCCGGTGCACGCGGAATACCGGAAAATCGTCGAGCCGTTTTTCCTGCGCCCGAAGCAACCGGACGTGCTTGCCAGTATCCACGGCCTGATCGACTCCCTCCTGACAAAATCTCTGAAAGCCGATTCCATCGATGCGGTGAAAGATTTCGCCATCCCGCTGCAATCATACGCCTTGGCCTACCTGCTCAATGTTTGCGAGAAAGAGGCTGAGCTGTGGGTGAGTTGGGGAATTCACGTATTCAAGGACGGCGACGGAAAATCCAAGGGCCCGTTCATGGAAAAATACTGCCAGCAGATGTTCGAGGCCGCTGCGGCAAACCCGGGTGACGATTTCTTTTCCGCCCTGAACCGGGCGCAATTCGAAGGGCGACCTCTGACCATGGAGGAAAAACTAGGCTACGCGAACATCGCCTTTGCCGGAGGCCGCGACACGATCATCCATACGGTCACCCGCATCATTTCATACTTCGCGGAGAATCCCCAGGCCTTGCAGTGGATCCGGGGAAACCCTGACAGGATCACCCTCGCATCCGAGGAGTTTTTCCGGGTGTTCATCCCGCTCACGCACATCGGACGGGTCTGCCCGGTTAAAACGGACGTATTTGGTTTCGAGGTGCAACCGGAAGGCCGCGTCT
>JAIXQS010000119.1 GCA_027485615.1 Verrucomicrobiaceae bacterium | reverse complement strand
TACTCCAGCTTTTAGGAATGTGTCTACAAACCTACCCGAAGCTAACGTGCCAATTATTTACTCCGATGGCATTTTTGTGCAGAAAAAAACTGCTACTGCTGCCTCTCTTACAGTCACAGGTAATGTCAAGACCGTTGGTACCAATTCCGTCATCACACAAGGATTTAATCCAGTTAGTCTAGTAGCACCAGTAGGGTTGAACCTCTTCAATGCTGGCCTCGAAGATGATGTGAAAGCAGCAGCTGCCTCTGGATCAGCCGATATTTTGTGGGTTCAACAACCTAACCTCAGCTACGAAAAATATTTCCGCCGCACTGGCAATCCTCAAACTTGGAGAAATGTTAATGCGCCGTCTACAGCTCTGACTCAAGCGCAAGCTGAGGCTGTAACTCTGTCAGGAGCAATTCTCATCCAAAGAAAAGATGCAGGTGCAGTTAACCTTGATCTCACTGTCCCAAGTAATTTCACAAATCTCTAATATCCCCAAAAGTATACTAACCTAAATCAAATTACAAATTATAAATCATATGAAACTTAAACTTGCTTTTATTATCGGGTCACTCGCCATGGCTTCAAATTCTAATGCTGCTATTTACCTTGTTTCCAACGTGGTCAGCGGCTACGGTTACAGTGATGGTCTCTATCAAAATACCGACAATTCACTACTCGATGGTGGTATTGTTGCATTTGGTGTTTTCGGTGGAACGGGCTTTAATGCCTTGGACATCCCTGCTTCCATTGCGAACTTTACAACACTTGCTTCCGCTCTCGCTGGATCGAACTCCGCCACTCTTGAAGGTTCCTTTGCTGGGTATGTTGAGACCTCAGTAGATACTGCCAATGTCACTGCGCCAAATGCGCTAATTGGGCAAACACTCTACGTATTCGTCGGCAACGCATCAACTCTCACAACGTCGACTGCATTTGGTCTTTTCTCGGCCGGAGTGATCCAGGATGATGATCCGAATGAGCAAACCTATCTGGCAAACCCATTTAGCTCGCTTTCTCCAAACACACTTTTGCTCGGTGAGGTTGGAAGCTTTACTGGAAATATTGGCACTGCACTGAACGGAAGCTCGGATACATATTCGACCCTCAAGCTGACCGCACCGATTCCAGAGCCATCTGCGGCAATTCTAGGCGGCCTCGGCGCGCTTGCTGCCTGCGTCCGCCGTCGTCGTAACTAATATCGATTGCATACCGCTGAGTATGCCCAAATCACTTAAGGAGTGCAACCTGTGGGTTGCACTCCTTTCGTATTTTGGCCGTATCACTTGCCATCCGATTCATGATCGTTTTGATCGGCAAAAAATCCACGCTAGCGAACGAATGATGAAAAAATCATACGAGGAACAATCCCTTATGCTATCCATACAACCATGAAAGGACGGATCCGTGCCAATAAGCTTCACACTGCGGCGAGAGTGAAAATGTTGGAGCATGAAATCAACGCGGCATGGTCTGAAAAGGATCTCGATAAGAGCCTGGATCTGCTGGCAAGTGTTCTGAAGTTGAACCCCCGTAGCATAAGCACACGCCTTCTGATCGGCAGGGTTCATGGCGTGAGATACGAATACGACCATGCCCTCGATTGGTTTGATCAGGCGGTAGAAATGGCTCCGCAGCATGAACGCGGGGACACACTGATTCGCGCCGGTAAGATGGCCAGGCTTTTTTTCGATCCTTCGGTTGCGGAAACTCTCTTGGAGGATGCAGTGGCGGAATCGCCCGCTTTGCCGGCAAAACTGGCTCTGGCGGAACACTTGATTCGCATCCGCAAGATTGAACAAGCGCGGGTTCTCGTGGATGAGGTTCTCGGAGCATCCATCAAATCTCCCGAGGCCACTTTCCTTTGGTGCCGCCTGAACGAGGATTACTTTGCTGAGTGCGAAGCCAGGCTCATGGACTTGATGTCCTCCGAGTCAGGCGAGCTCAAGGCGAAGGTGGGCTATCAGCTTGCGAAAATGCGCGATCAAGCCGGTGACTACGATGGCGCGATGAGCGCGCTGGTTGCCGCTAAGGACGTTCTGATGCCTGCGAGAGACCTGATCGTGCAAAACCGTGCGAACGTGCTTGTGCGCCAAAGGGACATTGCGGAAGGACTGAGCGCCGCCCAACACAAGACTTGGCAAAGGCAGGTCGCTGAGCTGGGTGATCCTGCGAGGCTGGCCCTGTTGGGTGGGCATCCGCGTTCCGGCACCACTTTGCTCGAACAGATCCTTGATTCCCATCCGGACATCGTCTCCGCAGAAGAATCCGAGAATTTCGATATGTTCGCATTCTCACCGCTGGTGCGCATGCATCCCCCGTCCTGTCCGCTGCTCGACATAATGGAATCATGTTCGGTTGGGGATCTTGTCACTTCGAGGCGAAGTTACCTTGGTGCGATGGATCGCTGTATCGGGGAAGAGGTCGGTGCTCGGCTGCTCGTGGATAAAAACCCATCCCTCACCTTGCTGGTGCCGGCGTTTTGCAGGATTTTTCCGGAAACGAAATTCATAGCCATGATACGGGATCCCCGCGATGTTGTCATCAGTTGCTACATGCAGTCGTTTGTCCCGGTTTCCTCCGTCAACGGCAATTATCTTACCCTGAAAGATACTGCGAATGAATACAGGCAGGTCATGGGCGCTTGGATCGAAGTGGCTGGTAAGCTGGAGATCGACAAGATCGAAATCCACTACGAGGACATGGTCGAGGATCTCGAGGCACATGCCAGAAAAGCGCTGAGTTTTCTTGGAGTGGATTGGAACGATTCGGTGATGGAATACGACCGCCATGCACGCGAAAAAGTCGTTCGCTCTCCCACTTCGGTCGCAGTCACGGAAAAAGTTCACAAAAGGGCGAAAGCCCGTTGGAAGAACTATGAGAAACATCTGGAGCCAGTATATGAGACGCTAGCCCCGTGCTTGAAGGCTCTTGGATACGAGTAACGCGGCGCCCCGGCGAAGGGTTTGCTATGGAGCATGCGGGATCTGCGCGTGGGTATTTGACGTAGCGTTGGGATCGTTTTGCGGCAAATGGAAGGCATGGGCTGCATCCCGTTGATCATCGCCCAGGCCTCGGGAGCATGGGGAAAATGTTCGAAAGCCGTTCTGGACACGTTCGCGGGTCGCTCCTAGGGTGCGCGGACACACCACAAAATATGAAAAACACTTTGTATCACAATGCCGCGCGGATGAGCCTCATCGCGCTTGCCGCGACGGGAATAGCGACCGCACAGGACGCGCCCAAAGAAACCGCTCCCGCACCGGAAGCAGCACCCGCCCCGGTTGCCCCAGCTCCGGTGAATGCGGCGGAAGCCAAGAAAGACGCCTCCTACGCACTCGGTTACCGCACCGGTGGCAGTTTCGGCCAGGAGTTCGGGCGCTTTGGTGTGAAGCTTGATGACCTTGAGATGGAAACGTTCATCCAGGGTTTCAAGGCAGCCGTCAAAGGCGGCAAGCCCGAGCTTGAGGAGGCGCGCCTCCAGTCCGCGATGACTGCCTTCGGCGAGATGCTGCAGCAGCGCGAGAAGGCCGCCGCCGCGGCGAATCTTGAAGCAGGACAGAAGTTCCTCGCCGAAAATGGCAAGCGCGAAGGCGTGAAAACCCTTGGGAGCGGACTCCAATACGAGGTTCTCGCGAAGGGTGGCGAATCCAAATATGTGGCACCAAAGGAAGGGGAACCCGAAAAGCAGTTCATGGTGAACTACAAGGGCACCCTGATCGACGGCACCGAATTCGATGCTTCACCGGAAGGTAAGCCCGTTGCCATGTCCTTGGCTGTGATCGAAGGGTTCAAGGAGGCGCTCGCTATGATGCCCGTCGGAGCGAAATGGAAACTCTTCATTCCCAGCAAACTGGCGTACGGCGAGGAGCGCCGCAGCGCCGATATCTCGCCGAACAGCGCGCTGATCTTCGAACTCGAGCTTGTCGAGATCAAGGATGCCCCACCGGCTCCCGCCGGCGGAGGTTTCCCGCTTCCCGTTCCGGAAGGGCAGTGAACAGGCAAGTGATTTAGCCCTCCTTGCTTTGCAGGCCTCCGCCGGTTCTTGCCGTGCGGGGGCTTTCATGTTTTCAAGGTGCGCTTGGCCTCGCGCGGTTTTCCAAGCCCCTTGTGGGGAAACGGTCTACATGTCCCAAACACGGTTGGCGCCGAGCCAACTCAGCGGTTGAGGATTTTCGCAACGGCGGGTGCGCGCAGGCGGTGCGGTTCCGGCATGTTGGAGCCGATGAGCGGGCGGCAGTAGTTCATGAAATCCTGCGTGACGCCGTTGCCCTCCGCGTTGATGAAGTTGTCCGGCATGTGGCGGGTTTTCCCGGCGACCATTTTGATATCCACCAGCTCGTAATCGACCGAGTAATCGAGGACGGGGCGCTTGATCGCGACCGAGCCGTCCACGTTGTCCCACATCGCGTATTGCACGGCTTTCTCGCCGACCTCGCGGGCTTCACGGGCGTCGCGATCCGACTGGATGCCCATGAAGGAGCGCTGGAGATAGCCGAAGGTATCGGAGCGGACGCGCTTGATCTTGAGGCCGTCGCGGATCGTATCGGCGAGAAGATCGCCAAGGGCACCGGTGCCGGAAAGCTGGACGTTGCCGTGGGAGTCGCGCTCCTCCTTGCCGAGGAGTTTCACGATCATGGGTGTGCCGTCCGGGTCGGAAATGCCTTCTGAAACGGCGATCGTGCACATGCCGTATTTCGAATAAACGCGATCCACGTCGGCGAGCAACTGCTCGGTCTTGAAGTGGCGCTCCGGCACATAGACAAGGTGCGGGCCGTCGTTGTAATACTTTTGCGCCAGCGCGGAGGCGGCGGTGAGGAAGCCGGCATGGCGACCCATGATGCAGCCGATGTAAACGCCCTGCAGCGCGCGGTTGTCGAGGTTCACGCCCATGAATGCCTGGGCCACAAAGCGCGCCGCCGAGCCGAAGCCGGGGCAGTGGTCGTTCTCCATCAGGTCGTTGTCGATGGTCTTGGGGATGTGGATTGCGCGGAGTTCGTAGTCCGCGGCCTTCGCCTGCTCGTTGACGATGCGGACGGTGTCCGAGGAATCGTTGCCGCCGACATAGAAGAAATAGCGGATGTCGTGCGCCTTCATCACCTCGAACATTCGCGCGCAGTATTCCTCGTTCGGCTTGTCGCGGGTGGAGAGAAGTCCGGATGAAGGTGTGCCGGCGACCTGTTCGAGGTTGTGCGTTGTTTCCCGGGTGAGATCGACGAAGTTCTCGTTGATGATGCCGGAAACGCCGTGCATCGCGCCGTAGATGCAGGTGACCTGCGAGAATTTCCGGGCTTCAAGCGCGACGCCGACGATGCTCTGGTTGATGACCGGGGTGGGGCCGCCGCCTTGGGCGACGAGGACTTTTCCTTCGAGACGGTTGCTCATAGGCCGGGAGAATTTCCCTTTCGCCGATCCGGGGCAAGAACGAACATCGCGGCATGGAAAACTGCCCTCATTTGCCGCCTTATCCGCCGGGGAGAAAGAAAACGCATGGAGTGGAAAGGGGGGCGGGTTTTTACAGGGACGCCCTTGCCTTTGCCCAAGGTCATTGGCAGGAGGGAAAACCGGCGCAGGCGATCCTGCAACTCAACAAGGCATTCTCCGCCGACCTGCGGGACGATGATCCGATCCTGAAAGAATGGCCGTGGCCCTACGCCGCGCTGGAGTGGATCTTGGAACGCGCCGCCGACGGCTCGGCCGGTTTCCTGGGGAATCCCGTGCGCCACTTCCAGCATCTCGCCACGCGGATGAGCGGCCCGCGGCGGGAGGAGCGCATCGCCCGCGCATGGAAATGCTTCCACATCGCCCGGCGCGTCCTTGCCGGACGCGGTGATTTCCCCCTTGATGGCCGCCAAATCGCCCGCGAGGGGATTTTTATCCCCGTCCGGCTTTGCCCGAAATAGTGCTTGCCGGGTGCGGCGGGGGTCGGTGGAGTGACGTGAACCCTTTTCCCATCCGAACCATGTCGAACCAAGCCGCAGATTTCACCCCGAACGCCACCGGCTGGTGGAGCCAGCTCAAGCCTTACCAGCGCTTGGTTTTTGTCGTCGCGACGCTCGCATGGATGTTCGATTGCCTGGATCAGCAGCTTTTCAACCTCGCGCGGAATCCTGCGATGGCGGCGCTGTTGGACAAGGGACAGGACACCAAGTTTTTCGGTGGAATCGCCACGGCGATCTTCGTGTTCGGCTGGGCGACGGGGGGGATGATTTTCGGATCGCTGGGGGATCGTTACGGCAGGGTGAAGATGCTGGCGGTGACCGTCCTGCTTTACTCACTGGCGACGGGCCTTTCGGCGCTGGCAGGATTTCCCAATCTGCCGACGATCGCACAGGCGCTCCATTTGACTGCCGTGCCTTGGTTTGAGGGGATTCCACCGCACTACATGGATTTCTGCATCTTCCGCTTCATCACCGGGCTGGGTGTGGGCGGGGTTTTCGGTCTCGCGGTGGCCCTTGTGGCGGACACCGTGCCCAGCGGGGTGCGGCCGCGGGCGCTGGGTGTGCTCCAATCGTTTTCAGCGGTCGGAAACGTGGCAGCGGGGTTCATTGGATTGGGGATCGCCCTCACCGCGATCGGTACCAACCCGAACTACTGGATGTGGTTGTTTGTGATCGGCGCGCTACCAGCGTTCTTGGTTGCCACGATCCAGCTCCGCATCAAGGAGCCTGAGTCGTGGATCGAGGCCCGTGACCGCGCCACTGCCGAAGGGAAGAAATCCGGATCCTACAAGGATCTTTTCAGCAATCCCACATGGCGGCGGCATGCCCTTCTCGGGATGATACTCTCATGCGCCGGGGTGATCGGGCTGTGGGGGATCGGGGTGTTTTCCACTGATCTCGTCGGCGATATCATCACCAATCATTTCAAGGCGAGCGGCGCGACGGTGGAGGAGATCAGCAAGGGGAAACAGATTTGGGGTTCCCTGAATCTCCTTTGTTTCAACGTCGGGGCATTTCTCGGCATGATGATCTTCACCCGTGTGACGGAGAGGATCGGGCGCAAGAAAGCCTTCGCATTCTTCTTCCTGGGTGCGCTGGTCATCACGGTCTTCGTTTTCCAGATGCTTGGGAAAATCAACGGTCGCTGGGACATCCTGTGGATGGCACCCTTGATGGGCTTCTTCCAGCTTTCGGTGTTTGCAGGATTCTCGATCTACCTGCCCGAGCTTTTCCCAACCCGCCTGCGTGCGACGGGCGTGTCGTTCTGCTACAACGTCGGCCGCTATCTCGCCGCGACAGGACCCCTGACCCTCGCGCTGCTGGCCAAGAGCCTCGCAGACAAAGCGGCGGTGAAGGCTGCGGCGGTTGGCGGGGATGTGGCGATCGCGAAGATCGATGCCTTCCGCGATGCCGCCTCGTGGATGTGCCTGATTTTCCTCCTAGGACTGCTGGTCCTGCCTTTCCTTCCGGAAACGAAAGGCAAGCCGCTGCCGGAGTAGTGATCAATCGGCTGGAAAAGCCGCCCGTAGGTTTTTCATGCTCTCCGCTGCGAGGGTTTCGGGGGGGATGGTGGTGTCGAAGACCTCGACGGAGACCCATTTGTCGTAACCGCCTTGGATGAGTTCGGCGGCGATGGCGGGGAAGTCGATCTCGCCCATGCCGGGGCCGCGGAGGTTGGGGTCGTTGGCGTGGAAGTGGGCGGTCCAGGGGAGGGAGGCGCGGACGATTTCCGGGATGGGGCGGGTGTCGGTGGACATGGCTTTCACGTCGAGGTGGAGGCGGACGTTCGGCGAATTGATTTTTTCCAAGAGGGCGATGGTCTCGGCGGCGGTGTTGAGGAAGTTCGTTTCCGCAGGGCCGAGGAACTCGAAGGCGATGGTGACGCCCGCCGCCGCGAGATGGGGGGAGAGGCGCTGAAAGAAATCGATGGTGCGCGCCTCGGCGTCCGGGCGCGACCAGGAGGGATGGAGGGTGCGTTGCTGGGGGCTGCCCCAGACCATGATGCCGCCAGCCATTGCGGAGCAGAGCTCGGCGAGGTGGCGGGCGTAGGCGAAGGTGCGGGCTTGGACGGCGGGGTCGGGATCGGTGAGGTGGTAGCCTTCGGTTTTCGCGAGCAGCCAGTGGAAGCCGACCGTTTCGAGGCCGTGGTCGCGGACGATGGTGCCGAGTTTTTCCGCGTCGGCTGTGGTGAGCGTCTCCGGCCTTCCGAGGGTGAAGGGCGCGACCTCAAGGCCGGTGTAGCCATGGCGCGCGGCTTCGGCGCAGGTGCCGGGGAAGTCGTGGTCGCGGAAGGTTTCGTTACAGATGGCGAATTTCATGCGAGGAGCAAAGGGTTCCAGACTTTCCCGAAGCCGAAGCCCCGGAAATCTTTGACGTTCGCAGTGGCGAATTCCGTGACGCCGAAAGCGCGCAGGCTGAGGGCGGTGCGGGTGTCATAGATGCGGCGGCGTGCGAAGCCCGGGGTGGCGGCTAGATTCCAGAGTTCGGTGTGCAGTTCGCGACTGGCTGGGGGGAAACCGAGAACTTTCCATCGGGGATGGTGCCGGAAACCCCGGATCACCGCGACGGCCTGCGGGGCGGTGAGAGGCCGCTCCAGGACAGCGGGGTTGCGCAGCAATAGGTAGAGTTCGGTGAGGACGAACTCGCTGAGTGCCACTTCATCGAGATCTGAGACGGATTCGATAAATCGCCGCGCTCGCGTGTGTTCAGGGCAGGTCGCGCTGTAGCAATAAAGCAGGAGATTCGCGTCGATTGAAAGCATGACGTTCAGGACAGGCGCGGATCGTGATCGGCGAAGGCGGCCTCGCGGAGTTGTTTGGCGCTGAGACCTTTCCAGCCGACACGGTTCGAAGTCGGCGGACTCCAGGGCACGGAGGTTTTTCCGGCAGGCTCGGGATACACCTCCATCAGCAGTTCCGCTCCGCGCCGGAATGTTTCGGCTAAAGACCACTCGCGGCGTTTCGCGAAAGCCCTAACCTCGTCGAACAATTCCTCAGGGACTTGGATTTGCGTCTTTGTCATTAGGGAGAATTTGTAGCCCCATCAAATTGATGTCAAGCTCCCCTGTGCTTCTTGAACATGGCGAGGGTGCGGTCGCGTTCGGTCTTGTGGTCGAGGCAGGGAAGGGGATAGCCGGGCGCGAGGGGGCGGAAGTCTTCCGGGGGGGCGAGGAAGCGTTTCGGGTGGATGTTCGCCAGCTCGGGGATCCAGCGCTTGATGTATTTCCCTTCGGCGTCGTGCTTCGCGGTCTGCGACCATGGGTTTTGGATGCGGAAATACGGCGCAGCGTCGGCTCCGGTGCCGGCGGACCATTGCCAGCCGCCGTTGTTGGAGGCGATCTCGCCGTCGGTGAGGTGCTGCATGAAGTGGGACTCGCCGAGTTTCCAGTCGATGTGCAGATCCTTGGTGAGGAACATGGCGGTGATCATGCGGACGCGGTTGTGCATGAAACCGGTGGCGAGGAGCTGGCGCATCCCGGCATCGACGATGGGGAAGCCGGTACGGCCGTTTTTCCATTTCTCGAAATTCTCGCCGGGTTCGTCCCACGGCAGGCCTCTCCAATCCTCGTTGAACTCATGCTCGAGGACATGCGGGAAGTGGTGCAGGATGGCGAAGTAGAATTCCCTCCAGGCGAGTTCCTTGATGTAGATATCGATGGAAGCCCGCGCCGTCAGGGAGGCGGAAACGCGGGCTTCGGTGACTTTGCGGAAAAGGGTGCGGACGGAGATGAGGCCGTAGCGGAGATCCTGCGAGAGTCGCGAGGTGCCGTCCTCGGCGGGGAGATCGCGGCGCGCGGCATAGGTGGAGATGATTTCGGCAACGGCTCGATCCATGCGGAGGCGGGCGGCGCGCTCACCGGGCTCGGGGAGATCGGCGGCGGGTGTTTCCAAACCCCAATGGGCGACGGTGGGCAAGGGCAGGGACGGGATGCCGGAGGGAGTATCCAGGGTTTTCGGCTTGGGGAGGGGGGGGGG
>JAIXQS010000129.1 GCA_027485615.1 Verrucomicrobiaceae bacterium | reverse complement strand
GTCCCATCGGAGAGAGTAAAGACCTTGTTCTCGGTGAAGTCCGCGCCGCGGTTTCCGGCGGGTGTCAGCGAGACGAGCCAATTGGCGAGGATGGCGATGGCGACGAAGGCGGCGATACCTAGGGCGGCGCGGGTGATGGGTGCTTTCATGGGGTAAAATCTGAAATGCTGAAAACTGGAATGCTGAAATCTATGCGCGTTTGGCGGAGAGTATGGTGGAGGTTCCGACGAGGCAGATGCTGATGAATCCGGCGAACCAGACGGCGTCCTGCAAGCGGAGCAGTCCGCGGTTCAGCGACGAAAAGTGATCCCATACGCTGAAGGCCACGATGGCCTCGACAGTGCCAAGTGAAGTGGCCTTGGCCAGCTCGCGTGTGACGGGATCATAGCCGCAGAGCACCATCAGGGTGCAGATCGCGACGGAAACGATGAGGCATACGACCTGGTCGCGCGTGCACGCTGAAACCAGCATGGTGATCGCGATAAACGTGCAGCAGACAAGGAAGGAGCCGATGTAACCGGCGATGATCGCCCCGTTGTCGGGTTCACCGAGGTAGTTGACGGTGATGACGATGGGGAAAGTCAGAACCAACGCGACGAGCGAGACGGCGGCGGCGGCCAGGAATTTCCCGGCGATGGCGGCCCATGTGGATACGGGGAAAGTTCCGAGCAACTCGATGGTGCCGTTGCGCTGCTCATCGGACCAGAGTTTCATGGCGATGGCAGGCGCGAGGAGCATGTAGAGCCACGGATGCCAGAAGAAGAAAGAGAACTGGAGCGACGCGTCACCGACGTTCATGAAATCGCCGAAGGTGAAGGTGAAACCCAGCGAGAGCAGGACAAATATGACGATGATCGCATAAGCCGTGGGTTGGGCGAAATACGATTTCAGCTCGCGGCGGAAGATGGTGAGGATGGACATGGGTGATGGGATATTGGGAAATTGTGTTGTGAAAACGGCGAGCGGAGATCGCCGTTACGCGGCGGTGTCGGAGGTGGTCACTTTACGGAATAGCTCGGTGAGCGAGCCGTGGGGAGCTTTCGCGATGAGTTCGGCGGGGGTGCCATCCTCGACGATGCGACCGCGGTCCACAATGATCGCGCGGGTGCAGGATGCCTCCACTTCCTCAAGGATATGGGTCGAAAACAGGATCGCCTTGGTCTCACCGAGGCGCTTGATGAGCTGACGGACTTCGTATTTCTGGTTGGGGTCGAGGCCGTCCGTGGGTTCGTCGAGGATGAGAACCTCGGGATCGTGCAGCAGCGCTTGCGCGAGGCAGGTGCGGTGGCGGTAACCCTTGGACAAGGTGTCGATGGACTGGTGGGCGACGGATCCGAGGAAACAGGTTTCGATGGCCCGCTCGACCGCGTCCTTTTTCGCGGAGCCGGACAGCTTGCGGATTTCGGCGCAGAATTTCAGGAAGCCGATCACGGTCATATCGTTGTAAAGCGGTGCGGATTCCGGCAGGTAGCCGATCTTTTTCTTCGCTTCGGTGGGGTCGGCAGTGATGGAGATTCCGCAGATTCGCGCCTCGCCAGAGCTGGGTGGGATGAAACCTGTGACCATGCGCATCGTGGTGGATTTCCCCGCGCCGTTCGGCCCCAGGAAACCGAGAACCTCGCCTTTTTGCACCGTGAACGAGAGTTCATCGACGGCGACTTTACTTCCGAAATGTTTGCTGAGTTTTACGACTTCAATCATGGGTGAGGATGGGAGTTCCAGTAACGGGCTGGTTTATTTGCGGCTGACGCACATTTGGCGACACCTGATTCGGTTTTTGTTTGGGAAATTTCGAAAATTTTTGCGGTGGCCGGTTAGAGGATTTCCGCGATCTGCACGGCGTTGAGCGCCGCTCCTTTGCGCACTTGGTCGCCGACGACCCAGATGTCGAGGGCATTTTCGAGGACGATGCTCTTCCGGATGCGTCCGACGAGGCAATCGTCCTTGCCCGTGGTATCGAGCGGCACCGGGAAAAGTTTGTTCGCCGGATCGTCCACGACGCATACGCCGGGCTTTCCTTCGTAGGCCGCGCGGGCTGCCTCCACGGAAGGCTCCTTGGAAAACTGCGCGGTGATCGAGACCGAGTGCGAGCGATAGACAGGCACCCGAACACAGGTGCAGGAAACTTTCAGAGTAGGATGGCCGAGGATTTTACGCCCCTCGTTGAGCATCTTCATCTCCTCCTTGGTGTAGCCGTTGTCGGTGAACGAATCCACCTGCGGGATTACGTTGAATGCGATCTGGCGGGGATAGACTTTCGGCGTGAAATCCCGACCGTTCGCGATGGCTTGGATCTGCTCCTCAAGCTCGATGATCCCCTGCGCTCCGGATCCGGAAACCGCCTGGTAGCTCGATGCGATCACCGACTCCAGGCCGAATTTCTCGTGCAGCGGTGCCAGCGCCATCAGGGAAATGATCGTGGTGCAGTTTGGGTTCGCGATGATGCCCTTCGGCCTGTCCTTCGCGGCCTCGGGATTGATTTCCGGCACGACCAGCGGCACGCCCTCATCCATGCGGAACGCCGAGGAATTATCGATGACCACCGCGCCCGCCGCAGCCGCCGATGGTGCGAACTCCAGCGAGATTCCGCCGCCCGCGCTAAACAATGCGATGTCGATTCCCGCGAACGAATCATGCGTCAACTCCTTCACCACGATGTCCTGGCCGCGGAACTTCATCGTTTTCCCCGCCGATCTCGCTGACGCCAGCAAGGTCAGCTTGCTAAGCGGAAAATTCCGTTGCTCCAGGCAAAGGAGCATCTCCACGCCGACGGCACCCGTCGCCCCGACAATCGCTACATGAGGGTTGTTCATTTCAAGAAACCCGACCTCGCGCCGGGGCGCGGAACATATCCACAACGC
>JAIXQS010000007.1 GCA_027485615.1 Verrucomicrobiaceae bacterium | reverse complement strand
GGCCCGCACGGATCCTGCGAACTTCCGGAGACCATTGATGAACTCCAAAGGCTGCTGCGCATTCACGCCGGGTTGAAGTAGGAAAACCCCGGACTTCCGCAACAATTCAGGCACGCTGTTTCATGTCCGCCCGTCCGTCATTTGGAGCCTTCTCGCTGCGGATCGCGAGGGCATTTGCTGCGGTCTTCGCGTTCGCCTTTACGGCCTGGATGTTCGGTGCGCTCTGCTTCGACGGGCCGGGCATCTGGCTCGCTGCTTTGGCCATGCTTTGCCTGCTGGCGGTGATGATCTGGCAGAAATTCCGCTGGCGGGCATGGGCTGTCTGGGGCGTTTGCTCCGCCGCAACACTGATATGGTGGCTCTCGCTGAAACCGCCTGCCGTCGCCGCATGGCAGCCGGATGTGGCGCATGTGCCCGCCGCTGAGATTGACGGCGATATCGTCACCCTCCGCAACGTCCGTGATTTCGAATACCGCAGCGCCACGGATTTCACCCCGCGCTGGACCACGCGGGAAGTCCGGCTTTCCTCGATCACCGGCGTGGACATCGCCATCAACTACTGGGGCTCGCCGTGGATGGCGCATCCCATCGTCAGCTTCCAGTTCTCCGATTCCCCGCCGCTCGCTTTTTCCATCGAGACGCGCAAGCGCGCCGGCCAGGCCTACTCCGCCATCGGTGGCCTCTACCGGCAATACCCGCTCATCTTCATCGTCGCGGAGGAGCGCGATGTGATGCGCGTCCGCACCAACTACCGCAAGGGCGAGGACGTTTACCTCTACCGCACCTCCCTCACCCCGGATCAGGCGCGGCAGCGCTTCCGCGAGTACCTGGCCTCGATCAATCAGATGCGGGAGAAACCACGCTGGTACAACGCCGTCACCACCAACTGCACCACCTCCATCCGCAACCAGCACCCCTCCACCGAGCGCCCCCCATGGGACTGGCGGATGCTGCTCAACGGAAAAATGGACGAAATGCTCTATGATCTGAAAGCAATCCGGACGGCACGCCTCCCCTTCCCGGAACTGAAACAGCGCTCACTCATCAACCCCGCCGCAAAAGCCGCAGGGGATGACCCGCGCTTCTCCGAACTCATTCGCGCAGGACATCCGGGCTACCGTGAGTCCGAGTGACCGCCAGCACCGCTGGCCCGCTCCCGGTCTTGTTGCGCCACCCCCTCACCCCCTCCCTGGACAACCAGCCCGGCAATCAAAGATCCAAAACCAACAGAACGACCTACATGCCTTCGGTCGTTCTGTTGGTTTTGGATTTCTGTTGGGAAGAGAGGAAGCCGATGCCGGACGCATGGTGAAAAATCTTCACTTCGGCAGGTTTTTGAACGAGAACCGTGCGGTTACACGATAAGCACCCGATCACACAACGAAAAGAAATTCGGCCACTGGGAGGAACTCGAAGATGGAGGGAGGCGCTATTGGCTGGAGGTGACAGGGAGGCAGGACTGGTTGGCCTGGTATTTCAAGGAAGTCACGGCGGATGAAACCACGCTGCGATTCTGGCGGGAGATTTATGACGATACGCTCCGGCTCGTCGAAATTCACGAAAAATTCCCGGTGGATCGGGGCACCAAAAAGTGTAGGAATTCCCCATGATCATCACCAAACAGACCGCAGCTGCCAAAATCGCCGCCTATCTTCACCATGAAATCACTCTCGCGGAGTTGGTGGATTGGTCTGAAAGTGCGCTGATGGAGGGTGAATTCGATGAAACGGACGCCACCGCCATCGCCAAGGTGATCGCCCGCCTGGGAGTTGCAGACGTGCGCGCGTTCGGACTCACTTGGGAGGATTGCGAGGAATTGTTGAATCAACTCGGTTTTATTCCCCGAGTGGAAGTGGTGGCGGCGTAGGTGGAATCCCGGGGGCGCGGTTTCAGCGGAGGAATCCGTTTGTTTACCAAGGAATCAGGGGGGTATCTTCCGGGTATGGGAAAGGGGTTTAGCGGGAGGGAGGACATTCCTGTCCTCCGGTTCCAAACGCGGCGACAGGAATGTCGCCTCCCCCCATCCGCAACCCTCAATAATACGGCCGCAGCATCAGATAGCAGATCGGGCCGGTGACGGCGACGTAGAGCCAGATGGGGAAGACCCAGCGGGCCATCTTGCGGTGTTTCTCGAAGCGGTTCGTCCAGGCGTTGATGAAGGTGAGCAGGATGAGCGGGAGGCTGACGGCGGCGAGGACGATGTGGGTGATGAGCAGGAAAAAATATGCGGCGCGCATGGCGCCTTCGCCACCGTAGCGGGTCTCGACGGTGGTGAAGTGGTAGGCAACGTAGCAGAGGAGAAAGAGCGTGGAGAGCGCCATCGCGGCGAAGATGAAACTCCGGTGCGCGGCGATCTTTCCCTGCTTCACGGTAATGACCGCGCCGATCAGACAAAAGGAGACCAAGGTGTTGATGACGGCGTGGGCGGGCGGCAGGAAAGCCATGGACCAGCCCTCGGGAAGGGGGATCTTGTAGGGGCTGCGCATCATGCCGACCAGCGCCAGAACCAGTGCGGTTACGATCCAGGCGGCGATGCCCAGTTGCTTGGCCCGTGCATGATCCGGCGTCCTCTGCAGCCACCCTTTCCTCTCCTCCTGGTTTTTCATCGCGTCGGATTACGTTCAGGGTTGGGGTTTCTTTTCAAGCTCGGCGCGGAGGCGCTCCATCATCGCCTCTTTCACCGATTTGTAGCCCTCGGGCGTGCCGAGCTCTGAGCGTTGGAAAGCGAGATCCCATTTCCCGAAGGTGCTGAAATCCCGGCTCACGGCGAGCAAGCCCATGTCGTGCTGGAAGCGGCCATCCGCCTCGATCTGCGCGGGGTCGGTGCGCTCGCGGACGCCGAGGAATTTCAGCTCCTTCTCCAGATACTCGTGGGTGACCTTCTCGTCGCCCGCGTTGAGGAACCACCAGTTTTTCGAATCCGCGCCGAGCGCCTCGGCATAATCCTTGAGTTTCCCGACATCATCCTGCCCCGGATCGACGCTGATGCAGACGATGTGGAAATCGGGGTGGTCCTTGAATTTGTCATAAATCTCCCGCAGTTCCTTGCCGTTGCGGACGGCGCAATGCGGGCAGACGGCGAAGAACTCCGCGACGACCCAGACTTTCCCGCGCAGGTCGGAGAGCTTCACGGTTTCCCCCGCCTGGTTGGTGGCGACGAGATCCTTCCCGATGGGGAACCATTCCTCCTGCCGCTGCTGGCCGACGTTCGCGAAGGCGTCCGCCTCCGCGCCTTTCCTTTTCAGCCCGGGAAGGATCACGAAGTTCACCAGCGCGAGGATGGCCGCGCAGACGAGCGCCACGCCGGTGTAGAAGAGGATGAGTGTCTTTGTCTTTGTCATGGTTTCGATGGGTTGCGGGTTGCCCTGGTCTTCAGGATGAGCAGGATGAAAAACAGCAAAAAGCCGGTCCCGACGATGACGAGGAGGGTGGGATTTTTCCGTTTCGTCGCATCAAGTTTATCGGCCAGCAGGGTTTCGATGGTTTCGCCGAGCAGTTCCTCCATCCGCTGCACGTTGCTGAG
>JAIXQS010000126.1 GCA_027485615.1 Verrucomicrobiaceae bacterium | reverse complement strand
TAACGACGGAGGTGTATTGTCCAGATGCTGAGCGCTCGATTCCATCCATCATCATATCGTGATTTGATGATTTGAAACTTGATCACAGGGCTACAGGCGGTAATTTCCCGGCATGGCACAGGAGGATTTCACGGCGGAAATGGAGAGGGAGCTGGGGCAGCGGATCATGGTGCTGGACGGCGCGATGGGCACGACGATCCGGACATACGGCTTGGATGAGGCGTCGGCACGCGGCGAGAGGTTTGCAAAAAACGAGAAGGATCTCCTGAACAACGGCGACATCCTCTCGATCACACAGCCGCAGGTGATCGCGGATATCCACAAGCGCTTCTACGAGGCGGGCTCTGACATCTGCGAGACGAACACCTTCTCGGCTACCGGCATCGCGCAGAGCGAGTTTTTCGTGGAGGATCCCCGTGAGAAGGGCGGACGGAAAGATCCGGAGTTTTTCCAGAAGATCCTTGAGGACGACTTTCTCAACGAGCTGGCCTGGGAGATGAACGTGAAAGGCTCCCAGCTCGCCCGGAAAATGGCCGATGATGTGGGCACGGACACCGGCGTGAAACGCTACGTCGCCGGCGCGATCGGGCCGCTCACTGTTTCCCTGAGCAATTCGCCGGACGCAGAGGACGCCTCGTTCCGGGTGGTGACTTTTGATCAGGTGTTGGAGGCGTATCGCATGCAAGTGCGGGGGCTGATCGAGGGCGGTTGCGATATTCTGATGATCGAGACGATCTTCGATTCGCTGAACGCCAAAGCGGCGGCGGTGGCGGTGCGGGATGTTTTCGATGAACAGGGAATCCATCTGCCGGTGATCATTTCGGCGGCGGTCGGCCTGGGCGGTGAGACGATGATTTCCGCTCAGAAGGTCGAGGCGCTGTGGAATGCTTTTGCTCACACAAAGCCGCTGGCGATCGGGTTGAACTGTTCACTCGGCCCGGATCTGATGCGGCCGTTTCTGGAGGAGCTTTCCGAGGTGGCGGGGACGTATGTTTCCGCCTACCCGAACGCCGGCCTGCCGAATCCGCTGGCTCCCACCGGCTTCGATCTAGAGCCGCCGCACATGAAGGAATTCATGAAGGAATTCGCCGAAAGCGGTTTGCTTAACTTCGCGGGGGGATGCTGCGGCAATACCCCGGAGCATGTCAGAGCCATCGCGGAAGGTGTGAGGGGCGTGGCACCGAGGAGGGTGCCGTAATAAATTTCACCGCAGAGGCGCGGAGGTCGCAAAGGGACGCAGAGAAAAGATGGAGTTTATGAAAACTGAAAAAGAACGATGGAATGAACTGAGTGAGAAAGTGATCGGTGCGGCGATTGAGGTGCATAGGGATCTTGGACCGGGACTTTTGGAGTCTACCTATGAGGCGTCTCTTATGTATGAGTTGGAGTTGCAGGGGTTTGAAGTGAAGAGACAGTTATCGCTACCCATCAGATATAAGGATCTGGAGATCGAGGATGCTTATCGTATTGATTTGCTCGTTGAGGATTCACTCATCATTGAGGTGAAAACGGTGGAGAGCATATTGCCGATTCACTCCGCCCAACTCTTGACCTACCTTCGTATGTCCGAAAAACATCTGGGGCTGCTTATCAATTTCCATACGGTGCGTTTGATTGATGGAATCAAACGCCAAGTTCTGAATTTTCCCGATTAAGAATCTCTGCGACCCTCCGCGACCTCCGCGTCTCTGCGGTGAAAAATTTATCATTCCACCATGAACCATATCAAACCAGCTCTCAGGCTCTCCGGGACGGAGGCTTACAACCACGATGAAGCAAAGGGCTTCCTGATGATCGGGGAACGGACGAACGTGGCCGGCTCCCCGCAGTTCGCGAAGCTTGTCCGTGCGAATGATCTGGAGGCGGCCATCGAGGTCGCGCGCCAACAGGTGGCGAACGGCGCGAACGTGATCGATATCTGCTTCGACGACGGCCTGATCGACGGCAAGGCGATGATGGCGAAATACCTGGATCTGCTCCAAGGCGAGCCGGATGTGGCGCGGGTGCCGATCATGGTGGATTCCTCGAAGTGGGAGATCCTTGAGGAAGGTTTGAAGCATCTGCAAGGCAAGGGCATCGTGAACTCGATCTCGCTCAAGGAGGGCGAGGAGATTTTCAAGACGAACGCGAAGCACATCATGAAATACGGCGCTGCCGTGGTGGTGATGGCGTTCGATGAGAAAGGCCAGGCGGCGACCTACGACGAGAAGATCCGTATCTGTGAGCGGGCTTACCGCATCCTCGTCGATGAGGTCGGCTTCAATCCGAACGACATCATTTTCGATCCCAATATCCTGACGGTCGCGACCGGGATTGAGGAGCACAACAACTACGCCCTCGATTTCATCAACGCGACCCGATGGATCAAGGGAAATCTCCCGGGCGCGAAGATTTCAGGCGGTGTTTCCAACATATCCTTCTCATTCCGCGGCAACAACAAGGTGCGCGAGGCGATGCACTCCGCGTTCCTTTACCACGCGACCCAGGCGGGCATGGACATGGGAATTGTCAACGCCGGGATGCTGGAGGTTTACGACGAGATCCCCAAGGATCTGTTGGAATGCGTCGAGGACGTGTTGCTGAACCGCCGTGACGACTCAACGGAACGCCTTCTGGATCTGGCGGAAAGCTACAAGAGCGTCGGCGGCAAGAAGATCGAGGAAGACCTTTCATGGCGGGAAGAAAGCGTGGAGAAGCGGCTCGAATACGCGTTGCTGAAAGGGATCGACCGCTTCATCGACGAGGACACCGAGGCAGCACGCCTGAAATATGGCAGGCCGCTGAAAGTGATCGAAGGACCGCTGATGGACGGCATGGGCGTGGTTGGCGATCTGTTCGGCGCGGGAAAAATGTTCCTGCCGCAGGTGGTGAAATCCGCCCGCGTGATGAAGAAGGCGGTGGCATGGCTTTTCCCCTATATGGAAGCCGAGAAAGCGGAAAACCTAGCCGGCGATATCGAGGCGATCCAGGCGAAGAACCCCGGCATGTCCTTCGACGAGGCGTTGAAAGTGGCCGAGCGCGGCAACTCGGCGGGACGTTTTCTGATCGCGACCGTGAAGGGCGATGTTCACGACATCGGCAAGAACATCGTCGGAGTGGTGCTCTCCTGCAACGGCTTTGAGGTCACCGACATGGGCGTGATGGTTTCCTGTGATAAGATTTTGGATAAGGCCATCGAGCTCGGTGCGGATGTGATTGGGCTTTCGGGCCTTATCACGCCATCGCTCGATGAAATGGTGCATGTCGCGAAGGAAATGGAGCGCCGTGGCTTCACGGTGCCTTTGCTGATCGGAGGCGCGACGACTTCCGCGGCGCACACCGCCATCAAGATCGCGGAGTATTACTCCGGGCCGGTCGTGCATGTGCTCGACGCATCGCGTTCCGTGCCGGTGACGACCTCACTGCTTTCCAAGGACGGGCGCGATGAATTTGTCCGGGAACTCCGCGAGAAACAGCGGATCGCGCGGGAAAATTTCCTTGGTGGGCCGAAGAAGGAAACCCTCACCCTCGAACAAGCGCGGGCGGCGGGGCCGAAATACGATTGGGATTCCTACACGCCGCCGGTGCCTTCGTTCACCGGAACGAAAACGGTGGAGCCTGAAATCGGCGAGCTCGTCGAATACATCGACTGGACGCCGTTTTTCCATGCCTGGGAACTGCGCGGTGTATGGGATCGCGAGAAAAAAGAACTTAAGACCAAGAACGAAGCCGGTGCCGCCGAGGCGAAGAAACTCTATGCGGAAGCATGCGAGTATCTGGAAAAACTGGTTACCGAAAAGCGCCTCCAAGCACGCGGAATCTACGGATTTTTCCCGGCAAATGCGGACGGCGACGACATCATCGTCTGGAACGAGGACGGAACCGAGCGCATGAGATTCCACACCCTGCGCCAGCAAATGAAGAAGACCTCGGGGAAACCGAATGTCGCGCTTTCTGATTGGGTGGCGGCGGAAAAGAAAGACTTCATCGGCGGATTCGTCGTGGGCATCCACGGAGCGGACGAATATGCCAAGGAGCTGGATGCGGCGAACGATCCTTACGGCTCCATTATGGTGAAGGCGATCGCGGATCGCTTGGCCGAGGCCTGTGCGGAAATGCTACACCACCGTGCGCGTATCGAGTGGGGATACGAGGCGGAGGGTGAACTGACCAAAGACGCGCTGATCCACGAAAACTACCAGGGGATACGTCCCGCGCCGGGTTATCCCGCACAGCCGGATCATACGGAGAAGCCGATCCTGTTTGATCTGTTAGGAGCGACGGATGCTACTGGCGTCTATCTCACGGAAAGTTGCGCGATGCATCCCGGCGCGGCGGTCAGCGGGATTTATTTCTCCCATCCGGAGAGCCATTATTTCGCGCTTTCGGAGCTGCAGAAGGATCAGATCGAGGATTACGCGAAGCGCAAGGGGATGACCCTCGCCGAAGCGGAGAAGTGGCTCGGGCCTTGGCTGGGTTATTCGGCATAGTGCCGAGTGATCAGTGATCAGTGGAAAGAGCGCAGGCGAGCCACGCACTTTTCTTTGCCAAGGATCGCAAAGATATCCCCGAGATCCGGGCCGTGGGCGCGGCCGGAGAGGGCGACTCGCACGGGAAACATCAGTTGCCCGGCTTTGGCTCCGTGGGCGGCGGCGACCTCGCCGATGGCTTCCTTGGCTTTCTCCGCCGACCATTCGGTTCCATTCGCGAGTTGATCGGCGAGGGCGGGAAGCAGGGCGGCGTTCGGATTGGCTTTCGCTTTCGCGACGGCTTCTTCGTCCTGGGTCGCAGTGTCGGTCACGAGGAAATCGATGGCAGCGGGGACTTCTGTGAGGAGCCGGACTTTCTCTTTCACCGCAGCGATCACGGCGGCGTAGTTTTCCGTGATCGGGAGATTTTCCGCTTCGACAAACGGCTTCGCCAGATCCGCGAAGGCTTCCGTGGAGATTTTCGCGATATGTTGCTGGTTCACCCATTTGCATTTCTCGTAATCGAAGCGGGCGGGGGCGCGGTTGATCGCCTCCAGTGAGAAGCGGTCGATGAGTTCGGTGAGGGTGAAAATCTCGTCGTCGGATTTCGATGACCAGCCGAGCAGGGCGATGAAGTTGACGACGGCTCCGGACAGGAAGCCCTGGCGCGGATAATCGCCGACGGCGGCTCCGACATCGCGTTTCGACATCTTCGATCCGTCCGGGTTGAGGATGAGCGGGATGTGGGCGTATTGCGGAGGCTGCGCGCCGAGCGCCTCGATGAGCTGGAGGTGCTTGGGTGTGTTCATCAGGTGATCCTCGCCGCGGATCACGTGGGTCATTTCCATTTCGAGGTCATCGACGACGTTGACGAAATGGAACACGTAGGAGCCGTCGCTGCGTTTCACGACCATGTCGGGCGTGTTCGATTCGTCGCGGTAATCGATGGTGACTTCGCCGCAGACGAGGTCGTGCATCGTGATCGGTTTGCGGTCGAAGCGGAAACGATAGGCATCGCCGTCCTTGTAGAGGCGGTCGGCGGCGAGGAGTTTTTCGAAATAGGCGTCGTAGATCTCGTTGCGCCGGGACTGGTAATAGGGGCCGTGCGGGCCGCCTTTTTCCGGCCCCTCATCCCAATCCAGGCCGAGCCAATTCATGCCGTCGAAGATCGCTTGGCGGGCTTCCTCGGTGTTGCGCGCGGCATCGGTATCCTCAACGCGCAGGATGAAGGTGCCTTTGTGCTTGCGGGCGAAGAGCCAGTTGAAAAGCGCGGTGCGACCGCCACCGACGTGGAGGTAACCGGTGGGGGAGGGGGCGAAGCGGGTGCGGACTGTCATAAATTCTAAACTTTCAATTTTAACCCCTAAGGAAGACTAGCCTTGCAGGCTTCTGAGAGCGCCGCGGATTAGGGCTTCGGCGGTGGAGGAGGGGTCTTTGTCGAGGATCGCGCGGACGGCTTTGCGGGAATCGACCTGTTTGTAGCCGAGGGCGATGAGGGCCAACTCGGCGTCGGCGGCTTCGGAGGAAACCTGGCCTGATGCGGCGTCCTGCCAGGTGTCGGTGACGCCGACCTTGTCCTTGAGCTCAAGGATGATGCGTTCGGCGGTCTTTTTGCCGACCCCCTTGGATTTCGATAGCAGCGCGACATCGCCAGCCACGACGGCGGACTTGAACATCGCCACGGGCATCCCGCTGAGGATCGCGATCGCGATGGCGGGGCCAATGCCTGAAACGCGCTCGATGAGCAGCAGGAATACATCGCGCTCCTCTTCGGTGGCGAATCCGTAGAGCGTCTGTGCGTTTTCCCGGATATGCAGATGGGTGCGGAGATCGACGGGCGCGCCCTCGGTAGGATGCAGGCGGTCGTAGGTGGAAATGGGGATGATCGCCTCGTAGCCGACCCCGTGGCAGTCCACGATGAGCCGGTTCGGAAAGGCCTCTATGATGTTTCCCCTGAGTCTTGCGATCACTCGGGAGGTTTCGGGGGAAATGTGGTCGTTTGCAAGAGGGAAGCTTGCCGCTCGGTAACCGGTTTCGGAATCAACAGGAAACAAAGCGGGGTTTGCGGGGTGAAAGATTCCTGACATTCGAAGTTTTCAGACCGAAAGTGAGCAAATAGAATCGGGAATATGGCAGACGGCGAAGAGGAAATCATAGTATGCTATTCATGCGGTGCGCCGATGAACGTGGCGTCGCATCCGCCTTATTCCCGCGTGATTTGCCCGTCCTGCCAGGTCGAGAACCGGGTGAAAAAGCAGTTCGGCCCCTACGTGCTGAACCGGCGGCATGCGCTCGGCGGGATGAGTTCAGTTTTCATCGCGACGGATAGCACCCTCGACCGTGAGGTGGCCTTGAAAATCCTCAGCGAGGAGTTTTCCAGAGACGGGAAGCGGATCTCTGCCTTCGAGGACGAAGCCCGGCTTACGGCCTCTTTCAGCCACCCGAACGTGGTGCGCGTCTTTACAACCGGCAAAGCCTTCGGGCGACTCTACATCGCGATGGAGTTTGTGCCCGGAGGCCATTTCGAGCATCATATCCGGGAGCGGGGGCGAATCCCGGAAACGGAAGCCCTGCCGCTTGCGATCCAAGTGGCGGAGGGGCTCAAGGGCGCGCAGGCGGCCGGCCTGATCCACCGCGATGTGAAGCCCGGCAACATCCTGCTGGATTCCGAAGGCAACGCGAAGCTCGTGGATTTCGGTCTCGCTCTCGTCACCCAAGGCGGGAAGGCCAAGGCCGAGGAAATCTGGGCAACCCCATACTACGTCCCCCCGGAGGCGATTGAGGGTGGCGTCGAGGACTTCCGTGCCGATATCTACGCCTTCGGCGCGACCTTTTACCATGCGCTGGCCGGAAAGCCGCCCTGCAATGAGGAGTCCATGGCCACCGATGTCTTGAGAGAGGCGAAGAGACGGATCGTGCCCTTGAAAAAGGAGTCTCCCGACGTGAGCCAGGAGACATGCGCAGTCATTGATCGTGCGATGGCCTTTGATCCGGTCAACCGTTTCTCCAGCTACGACGAAATGATCGGCGCTCTCCACACAGCGCTGAAGATCGCGAACGGCGAGTTGGCAAGGGATGTGGAGGGCGTTACGAAATCCCAGAGACGCCTGGAGTTGCGGAAGAAAAAGCAGCAGAACACGTTCCTGGCTGTCGCTGCGGCCGTGCTGCTCATCGCGGCTGTCGTAGGCATCGTGCTGATGAAATTTTCAGGGTCCCCTCCAGCCAAACCGAAACCGACCGTAATCGCGGTTGAAGAGACTCCAGATGACGGCGAGGACGCTGCGCATCGCATCGCGGAGAGATACCGGGCGGCTCGAGCGGCTTTGGAGCGCGGTGATCTCAGGGATGCGGAGGCACGCTTCGCTGCGCTGCTCGCGGATGGCGCGGTGCAGGAGCCGACACGGACTTGGGCAGGTTTGGAGGCGGTGGTTGTGGCGATGATGGACGGTAGGATGAACGATGCCCGCAAGCATGCCTCGGCGGCAAGGGACCACATCAAGGGTGCGCATGCAGTGGACGAATCGGGATTCCAGACAGCGGTGCGCCCGATTTTGGAGAAGCTATGGGATCCCGCCTTCGTTGATCAGGACGATTTGGTCCTTGGTTCGAAGGGCAGCGAGGGTCATGTGGCCTCGCTCATTGCGGGTTTGAAAAACTGGGAACAGGGTGGTTTTGATCAGGCTCTGCCTTTTCTCCGGGGATTCTCCACCGAACCCTCGCTTGCAACGGACAACGTGCTGGCGTGGTATCAGAAAACGATGAATGGTTATCTCGGAGACTATGAAAGGATGAAATCCGCCTCCCTTGGGTCTGATCCGAAAACCCCGGAGTCGTGCCGTGAGGAAATCGCGCAACTGAATGAGACCCTCGCACTCCTTGAGACCAAAGGACGCGCCCGTTTCAATATTCGCGCCCGCCAGCTCGATCTCGCGAAGTTGGAGCGCGCTTTTTCCAATCCGCAGCGTCCCAACGACAACGCGGGTTCCGTCTTGCAGGACGGCGAAAAGTTATTGAGGGACATCGACTTCTACGCCAAAGGCTACCGCTTCGCTGAAATCGTCGAGAAATTGAACGAGTTCAAGGGCGACCCTCCTGGATGCAAACGCGCCTCCCTGATGGTGGTCTCGCGGGCGTCGCTGCGTTTGCTCTCCGAAATCGAAGCGGAGCTTCTCAAGGGGCAGGTCAATCTGCCCATGACCCTGAAGGATGGGACTGCGATCGTTTCGCTGGTGGTGAAGGACGACAGGTTCTACAGCAAAAAGCAGAGCGGTGAAGTCCGTGAGATCCGTTGGATGGATCTCGCGCCCGACCAGGTCATCAAGCTCAATGCCGAGCTGGTGAAAAGACTCACCACCGAGCCGGATCGGACGCGCCGCAATGAATCGGCGATCGCCTTCGAATGGCTCTCCGGTGATAGAGGAAGCGCTATTGCCGCTGCCGAGAGCCTCGCGAAAAAGAGCGAATCCTTCAGAGGCCGTTGGGAAGAGGTTTCACCGGGGCTGCCGAAATAGTGCGGGCTTGATGTTTCCTCTGCCAGCGGGGAGTTTCCACGCCATGCAATATCGCACGAAGCCGGAGGAAACCGAGGGAATGCCGGGCGGTATCCCCCATATTATCGGCAACGAGGCCGCCGAGCGGTTCTCGTTCTACGGCATGAAGGCGATCCTCGCCGTCTTCCTCAGCCAATATCTTTTCCTGATGGACGGTGCGTCAGGCAAACGGATGGACGAGGCGCGCGCCACGGAACTGGTGCATCTTTTCAACGTCGCCTTCTACATCACACCCATCCTCGGGGCGATCCTCGCGGATGTGTTTTTCGGGAAATACAAGGTCATCATCGGGCTCTCGATCATTTATTGTGCAGGGCACGCCGCGCTGGCGATGATGGGGCAATTCGGCCACTCGGAAAAGTGGATGATTGCCGGGCTGGTGATGATCGCGCTCGGCGCGGGCGGCATCAAGCCCTGCGTTTCCGCCCACGTGGGCGACCAGTTTGGAGCACTCAATTCCCGCCTTCTGCCGCGCATTTTCAACTGGTTCTATTTCTCCATCAATCTCGGCGCGTTCGCTTCCATGCTGCTCACGCCGTGGCTGCTGGAATGGTACGGCCCCCACTGGGCCTTCGGCGTGCCGGGTGTCCTGATGGCCATCGCGACCTTTGTTTTCTGGCTCGGCAGGAAACGCTTCGCCCACGTCCCGCCCGGCGGGATGGGTTTCCTGACGGAGGCATTCAACCGAGAGGGTGTTTACGCCATGCTCAAGCTGTTGCCCGTTTATCTGTTCGTCGCGATGTTCTGGGCGCTCTTCGACCAGACCGGCTCCACCTGGATATTCCAATCGCAGGACATGGATCGGAATTTCCTCGGCTTCCAATGGCTGCCCTCGCAGATCCAATCGCTCAACTCGGTTTTCGTCCTGACCTTCATTCCGATTTTCAGCCTCATCATCTATCCGTGGGTGGAGAAATTCTGGCCGCTCAGCCCTCTTCGGAAAATGGGAACCGGCTTTGTCCTGATGGCGGCGGCCTTCGTGCTGGTGAGTTTCATCCAGGTGGAGATCGACGCCGGCGGCAAACCGAACATCGCGTGGCAGATCGCAGCGTTTGCATTGCTGACAGCGGCGGAGATCCTCGTGTCCATCGTCGCGCTGGAGTTCGCCTACACCCAGGCGCCCAGGAAGATGAAGTCCTTTATCATGTGCTTCTACCTGGCGGCCGTGGCCGTGGGAAATCTCCTCGTCTTCGGCGTGAACCACTTCATCCGCATCCCCAGCGCGGCGGAGGAACAGCTCACCGCAGCCATCGGGGAAATGCCCGAGGATTGGCAGGGTGATCCCCGCACCGTCGTGCTACCCGGATACGACAGAAGCGATATCGAGGGAGCCTATATCCGCCGCCTCGGCAAGCAAGCGGAGGCTCCCCTGGAAGTCCCGGGCCAGGAAATCCTCAACCGTGCCGCACAGACGATCATTTCC
Source organism: Verrucomicrobiaceae bacterium (assembly GCA_027485615.1). GTDB lineage: Bacteria > Verrucomicrobiota > Verrucomicrobiia > Verrucomicrobiales > Akkermansiaceae > Luteolibacter. The sequence goes on along the minus strand of JAIXQS010000126.1, from coordinate 2,741 downwards.
CACGCGGAAAAATCAGGCCGTTTCCCCGATGAAAAAACCGGCACCGGACTCCTGTTAGGCATGAAGGATCACTGGGGCAGGCAGATCCGCTATCTCACCCTGAACTCCACCACCGTCCGCGTCTGGAGCGCTGGCGGCGACGGCCAATGGAACACGAAATGGGATGTCGGCATCATCGTTTCGCGGTCGGAGCCCGAGCCGGAAAAGAAAGCCTCATGGCTGGACCAGCTCCGTCCCGAGGAACCGTGGCTGGCGGAACGGAAACGCGAACTCGGTCTCACAAGCACGCAGGACGGGGCAGGGGAGACGTTTTCCCAAACCACATTCTCCGGCGGTCAGGTGCGCCTCCAGGGTGCTGCCTATTTCTGGTTCTTCAGCGCCCTGATGGGTGCCACCGCGCTGCTCTTCATCCCTTTCGCGATGATCTACCGCCCGAAAAACTACCTTCAGGATTCCTGAAGATTGGTGGTCTCGCCTTCGCTCCGCGCGACGATCACCGCAGCGCAGGAATCGCTGAACATATTCACCGCCGTCCGGCTCATGTCGAGCAGCCTGTCGACGGAAAGCAAGGCCACCACGGCTGTTTCTGCGTTCGGAATCCCGGAATTTTTCAGGATCAGCAGGATCGCCACCAGGCTGGCGGATGGGATGCCAGCCATGCCCACGCTGGTGAGAAGAGCGGCGACCACGATGAATACCTGCTCCCCGATCCCCAGTCCGATTCCCATCACCTGCGCCACGAAAATGACCGCCACGCATTCGTAAAGCGCCGTGCCGTCCATGTTCAGGCTTGAACCGAGCGGCAGGCTGAAACCGGAAACACGTTTCGAAACCCCGGAGTTTTCCTGCACGCAGCGCATGGTCACGGGAAGAGTCGCCGAAGAGGAGGCGGTGGAAAACGCGAGCAACAGGGCCGGCCTCATCGCCCTGAAATGGGCCAGCGGACTCACGCCTCCGGCGTATCTGAGCGCCAGGGGAAGGATCACGAACAGATGGAAAGCGAGCCCGATCAGCACCGTGAAAAAGTATTTTCCGAGCTGCTTGAAAAGATCCGTACCCGTCTCATAAACCACGGGCAATATCAACGCGTAGATCCCGATCGGAGCCAACGCCATGATCCATTTCGTCACGGTGATCATCGCCTCGTTCGCCGCACCGAAGAAATCCCTCACGCTGTCTCCGGTGTCGCCGGGCAGTCGTGTCACCGCGGCGGCAAAGAGGATGCTGAACACGATCACGCCGAGCATCTGTCCGTTTTCACTCGCAGCTCCGATCACGTTTTCCGGTATCAGCGCCTTGAAAAAGCCCAGGAAATCCTTGCCTTCCCGTGTGCTCGCCACCGCCACCGTTTCCTTGTCGGAATCATCCGCCGCGGCATCCCTTTGCTCGAACGCCACGCGGATCGCCTCGTTCGGCTCGCCATCTGCCAAGCCGGGTTTCAGCGTGTTCACTAATACTAGACCCACAGTAATTGCGGCGAGGCTTGATGCCACGTAAAAGCTCACGCACTTGATTCCCAACCGTCCGAAGCCTTCCGCTCCCTTCAGTCCGGTGATCCCGGAAACGACCGCCGTCACCACCAACGGCACGATCACCATCTTCAACCCGCGCATGAAAAGATCGCCCACGAAGCGGCATGTCTCCAGTGCCACGTTTACGAACCTGGCGGACTCCGATCCCTCCGCCGCGCCTTGGAAAAGGCCGCGTAACGCGAGCGCCGTGAGCGTCGCCAGCACGAGTGCCACCAAAATCTGTCAGTGGCTTGCCAACCGTTTCATCCGCCGAAACAAACCCATTCCGCCCGTTATGGGAAGCCTCGCCGCCTTTTTCTTCGCCCCGATCCCGCGTTCCGAAAATTTTTATCCCGCGCCAAATGAATGAGTTCCGTATTCCGAATAGTCCATTTTCTTCGGAATTACGGATCTCTTAATGATTTTTTTCAAATTTTCGTCCGTGTGCCTGCAAGCCGATTCCCCCGGAATTTTTTTCGACCCCCACGGTTTCGTCACAGACCGCCTAAAGACCTCTTTGGTGCTTGGTTTTACAAAGGTATTTACTTTGTATTTTAAAATAAAGACTACCACATCTTGTATTGTGAATAATTTGTGGATACCACATCTACAAAATCGGATTGACCCGGGCCGATTATTTCGTTCAGTCTTGTCGGCGCTAAACGTCACTTTAGCGCCACTTTTCACCTGCGAAAATCACAACCAAATACCCCGATCATGTCCACCACCACCACCGTCACTCTCGGAGCACGCACCTTCATTCTCGATAAGGCCAAGGCCGAGCTCGCCTACAACTCGAAGAAAGTCATCAACGGCAAAGCCACGATGTTCTTCAACATCCTCCCGCTCAAATACCAGTGGGCCTACGACCTCTACAAGACGATGAAGAACAACCATTGGGAGCCTGAGGACATCTCGATGCAGAAGGACGTCGAGCAATGGCGCTCCAACGAGATCTCCGATGTAGAGCGCTGGATCATCAAGATGGGCATCGGCTACTTCTCCGCCGCCGAGGGCATCGTCGGTGACAACGTCCTCCACGTCGTCCGCGAGGTCGTCACCGCGCCCGAGTTGAAGCTCGTCCTCGGCCGACACGCCCACGAGGAAAACATCCACGCCGACAGCCTCGTTTACATGATCTCCTCCCTCGGCATCAACCCGCACGAGTGCGAGGCCATGTTCGAGGACGTCCCGACCATCACCGCAAAAAACAACTTCGTGGTGTCCAAC
>JAIXQS010000138.1 GCA_027485615.1 Verrucomicrobiaceae bacterium | reverse complement strand
GTGGCCGCCGGTGCCGCCGCAGGCGATGAGGATTTTCATAAGGGTGGAAGGTGATCAGAGGAAGAATTTTGAACCGCCAAGCTCGCCAAGGAAGAGTTGGAATTTTGGATACATGATTTCTAACTTCTCTTACTTGGCGAACTTGGCGGTGAAAATTTTACGCAAGCCCGGCGCGGCTGAGGAGGGCGGAGGGATCGGCGGGGCGGGACATGAAGTTTTCGTAGAGGACTTCGGGCGGGGCGGAGTTGCCTTTGCTCAGGATATGCTCGCGGAAGGCCATGCCGGTCTCGGGATTGAGAATTCCTTCGCGTTGGAAGCGGGTGAAGGCGTCGGCGTCGAGGACTTCGGCCCATTTGTAGGAGTAGTAGCCGGCGGCGTATCCGGTGGGGGAACTGAAGAGGTGGTTGAAACGCAGAGCCATCGACGGACCCTGGGTTTTCGAGGGGGCGCGGTATGCGGCGAGGATCTCGCGGTCGATCTCGGCGAGGTCGCGGCCGAGGTATTTCGCGGTGTGGATGTGGAGTTCGAGATCGAGCTTGCCGAGGGCGAGCTGGCGCATGAAAACCGTGGCGGACATGTAGTTTTTCGCGGCGACCATTTTGCGGAAAAGCTCATCTGGGATGGGTTCGCCGGAGATGTGGTGGCGGGCGAAGAGGTTGAGCGTTTCCCTTTCCCAGCAGAAATTCTCCATGATCTGGGAGGGCAGTTCGACGAAATCCCAGGCAACGTTGGTGCCCGCGAGGGATTTCACCGGGACATGGGAAAGCAGTCCGTGGAGCAGGTGGCCGAACTCATGGAAGATCGTCTCGACCTCGCGGTGGGTGAGCAGGGCGGGGGTGTCGCCGACGGGCGGGGACATGTTGCCGATGATGAGGCCGAGGTGCGGCTCGCCGAGTTCGCCGGTGTGGAGGGAGTTCATCCACGCGCCGCCGCGCTTCGATTCGCGCGGGTGCCAATCGGCGTAAAACGATCCGAGGTGGTTGCCGGTGGAGCTGTCTTGGATTTCATAGAAAGTGACCTCCGGGTGCCATGTTTCGGGGAGAGATTGAGTATTGGATATTGGGGATTGGATATTGGGATCTAGGAAGACCGTTTCGCGCTGTGTGATGGCGATACCGAAGATTTTTGTGGCGATGCCGAACATGCCTTCCATGACGCTGTTCACGGGGAAGTAGGGGCGCAGATCCTCGTCGTCGATGTCGTATTGCTCCTTGCGGCGGCGCTCGGCCCAGTAGGACATTTCCCAGGGTTCCAGCGGCTCGGGGGCTGTGCCGGTTTTCTCCGCCTTGTATTCGGAGAGCTGTTGGCAATCGGCCATGAAGGAGGCGTGGATGCGGCCGTGTATGCCTTCGACAAAGGCGAGGGCGGTTTCGCCGTCGCGAGCCATGCGGCGTTGGAGGGTGAGATCGGCGAAGCTGCCGTGGCCGAGGATATCCGCCTTCTCCTGGCGGAGTCTAAGGATTTCCCAGACGAGATCGGAGTTGTCGAAAGGCGCCTGTCCGCCGACGGCGACCGATGCCTGCCAGACGGTCTTGCGCAGTGCCGCATCGTGGGCGTGTTGCATGACGGGAGCGGTGGAGGGCTGGTGGAGGGTGAAGCGCCATGCCGGGGCTTCGATGCCCTTCGCGCGGGCGTTCGCGGCGGCGGAGGCCAGCGCGGACTCGGGCAGGCCGGCGAGTTTCGATTCATCGGTGATGACGATTTCCCAGGCGTTGGTGGCGTCGAGGACGTTTTCCGAATACTTCTTGGTGATACTGGAAAGCTCCGAGTCGATGGCGGCGATGCGGGCTTTTTTGTCATCCGGGAGATCGGCTCCGGAGTTGCGGAAATCGGCGAGGGTTTCCTCGATGTGGCGCCGCTGGATGGGGGTGAGGCTTTTCGCGGCGGCGCTTTCCGCGACGGTGTTGAGCACGGCGAAGAGGCGGGGGTTGAGGGAGAGGGAGGAGTAGAAATCGGTGACGTCGGGGAGAAGCTTGTTGAGTTCCTCGCGCTGGGCGGGATTGTCGCTGACGGAATCGAGGTGATGGAGCCTGCCCCAGCCGCGCGAGAGGGATTCGGTGGCGTTTTCGAGGGCGAGGAAAGATGACTCGTAGGTGGCCTCCACAAGGTTCTGTGCGGCGATTTTTTCCACGGCGTCATTCGCTTCGGCAAGGGAGTGACGGATGGCGGGTTCGATGCTGTCGGCGGTGCAGGCGGACCAGCGGGGCTGGAAGTCGGGGGCGATGAAGGGATGCATTTTTGAAATTCTAAACTGTAAATTCTAAACCCTAAGGAAGAGGTCAGAGGGTGTTGGTGAGAACCAGGGTGCCTACGATGAGGCCGATGGCGATGCGATAGTAGCCGAAGACCTGGAGGCCGTGGGACTGGAGGTAGGAAACGAGCCATTTCACGGCGAAGGCGGCGGAGATCGCGGCGGCGAGGATGCCTGCGATCAGGGGTAGGGTGTCGTATTGATCGATGAGGAGTTTGGTGCCGCCGAACCATGCCTCGTAGGCCGGGCCGGCCCCGTCGATTCCCCAGATCGCTTTCTTGGCGGTGGCGGCGGTGAGGGTGAGCACGCCGAGCAGGAAGGAGTATTCGACGGCGGATTTCACCGAGAGGCCGACGATGAGGCCGCCGCAGATGGTCATCAGGGAGCGGGAGGTGCCGGGCCACATGGCGACGCATTGCAGGAGTCCGATGAAAAGGGCGGACTGCCAGGCGAGCTTGAGGATGTCGCGCCCGTTGCCGCGCGGGGGATTTTTCCGGCGGTAGTTCACCGTCCAGAGGATGCCGAAGCCACCCACGATCCATGCGAAGACTACGGGCCAAAGGCCGAAGAGTTTTTCCTCGATGATGTCGTTGAGCAGAAGGCCGAGGATGGCGGCGGGGAGGAAACCGATGAGGATGGCGATGGCGAGCTTGAGTCCCTCGGGATCGCGGCCGAGGACGCCCATGAGCATTTTCAGGACGTGCTTGTAGTAAAGGCCGAGGACGGCGAGGATGGCCCCGCCTTGGATGCAGATGGCGAAGGTGTCAGCGGCGATTTTGTCGATTTCCGTAAGCGTGCCGAGACCCATGAGGCGCTGGGCGACGATAAGGTGCCCCGTCGAACTGACTGGGAGATACTCGGTGATGCCTTCGATGAGGCCGAGGAGGATGGCTTGCCAGATTTCCATAAGAGGTGGCGAGAGTTTGGTGGAAAGGAGGTGGGTGGGAAGGGGAAAGTGACGAGTGGTCAGTGATCAGTGAGAAGAGTTTCAACGCAAAGGCGCAAAAGTCGCAAAGCGGGTGCTGGGGTATCTGATTTCTGATTTCTGATTTTGGATTGGCGGTTGAATGATTCGTGAGAGATGCGAACATCCATGCGGGACAACGATGAAGGCACGGTATTTGAAATTGGTGAGGCAGTCCTTCCGGATGCTGCGTCACAAGAGGATGCGGGACAGGCCGTGGTGGCGGAAGCTGACGAAGCCCCTGATGGACAGGCATCTCTGGATACCCTGCCGGGACACCGTGGCCGCCGGGCTGGCGATCGGTCTGTTCTTTTCGATGATCCTTATCCTGCCTTTCCAGATGATCTTCGCGGCGGTGCTGGCGATGCGGTTCCGGGTCAACGTGCCCTTCGCCATGGCGGCCTGCTGGGTTTCCAACCTCCTGACAAACGTGCCCATCGGCATGGCGCAGGTGTGGCTGGGGGCGTGGATGCGCAGCGCGCTCGGATTTCCGATGCCCGGCTTCCTTACGAAGGTGTATTTCAAAATCCCAGAGATCGGTGAGGTGAACGCGGCCAGCTTCCTGCTGGGCATGTTTGTCTCGGCGGTGCTCGTCGCCTTGGCTGCTTTCCCCATCGTGCACCTTTTCTCCGCCTTCATGCCGCACCACCTGCCGGTCAAGAAAGCGCTCCCGCTGCGAACAAGCAAAGCCGGGGTGTGAGGGTTTTTTGTTCGACAGCGGGCGGGTTGCGGGCGCTCCATTCGGACAGTTATGATTCCCAACGTCCTCGCAGAAAGATACTCGTCCCCGGCAATGAATGGCATCTGGTCCGCGGAGGGGCGGATTGTGCTGGAGAGGGAGTATTGGATCGCGGTGATGAAGGCGCAGAGAGACCTCGGGCTGGGGATTTCCGATGAGGCGATCGCGGCCTACGAGGCGGTGAAATCGCAGGTGGACGTTGGGTCGATCATGGCACGGGAGCGGGTGACGCGGCATGATGTGAAGGCGCGGATCGAGGAGTTCAACGGGCTGGCGGGTTTCGAGGAAATTCACAAGGGGCTTACCTCGCGGGATCTCACGGAGAACGTGGAGCAGCTCCAGGTTTTCAGAGGCTTGCTGGTGATCAGGGACAAGGCTATCGCCGCGCTGCGCGGGATGCGGGAGCGGGCGGAGCAGTGGGATGATGTGGTGCTCACCGCGAGGACACACAATGTGGCTGCGCAGCCGACGACTCTGGGGAAACGGATCGCGATGTTCGGTGAGGAGCTGCTTTCCGGTTTCCTGATGCTGGAGGAGGTGATCGCGGGATACGCGGTGCGGGGGCTAAAGGGTGCGGTGGGGACGCAGATGGATCAGCTTTCCCTTTTCGAAGGAGACGCGGCGAAAGTGGCGGATCTGGAGGGCAGGATCGTGGCGCACCTCGGTATCCCGCAACAGTGGCGGAATGTGGGGCAGGTGTATCCGCGCTCGCTGGATCTGCGGGTGGTTTCGGTTTTGACGGAGCTGGCCAGCGGGCCGTCGTCGTTCTGCAAGACCCTGCGGCTGATGGCGGGCAATGAGACGGCGAGCGAAGGATTTGCCCCGGGCCAGACGGGATCGAGCGCGATGCCGCACAAGATGAACTCCCGCTCGTGTGAGCGTGTGAACGGTTTCCACGTGATCCTCAAAGGCTATCTCGCGATGGCGGCGGGCTTGGCCGGAGACCAGTGGAACGAGGGCGATGTGAGCTGCTCGGTGGTGCGCCGCGTGATGTTGCCCGATGCTTTTTACGCCATCGACGGGATGTTCGAGACCTACCTGACCATTCTCGGTCAGATGGATGCCTATGAAAGCGTGATCGCGGCGGAAACGGCGCGCTACCTGCCTTTCCTGATGACCACCACGGTGATGATGGAGGCGGTGAAGCGCGGGGTGGGCCGGGAAACGGCGCACAAGGTCATCAAGGAGCACGCCGTGGCGACCGTCGCGGATCTGCGCACGGGGGCGGTGGAGAAGAACAATCTGCTCGACCGCTTGGCCGAGGACGGACGGCTCGGGCTTTCCCGCGAAGAGCTGGGTGAGATCCTGCGGAAAGGCGACCAAGAGGTCGGCGCGGCGAAGGCTCAGGTGGCGTATTTCGCAGGCGAGGTGAAAAAGCTGGAGGCGAAATGGCCGGAAGCGGCGGGGTATGCGCCGGGCGGGATTTTGTGAGATGTGGCGGCGGCTTGTATCTCATACCGGTAGGGCTGATCCGGCTCGGTCGGCCCTGATTTAAAACGGAAGAGCTATAATTCCGGAATGGTAGTGAAACTGCAGCGAGGCTGGCTTTCTTTCTCGAGATTTCACTCCCGCCAGAGTGAGAGGTGCGTTTGATTTTGGAAATGGGCCGACCGAGCCGGATCAGCCCTACCAAGATCAACCTCCCGTGCGGGGCGGACCCTTTTTCTTCGGGGCTTCCGGGGTGACGTTCCGCATGCCGCCGGACTTGGCGCGCTCTTTCTGTAGCTTCTGCATCTCCGACTGTTTCTCGGCCATGCGCTGGACCCATGATTTCTTGCCGCCGTCCTTGCGGGCGACGAGTTCGGGCTCGGGGATCTTGTTCATCAGCCATGTCTGGCCGATGGAGAAGATGTTCTGGGTGGTCCAGTAGAGGGCGAGGGCGGAGGCGTAGTTGTAGCAGAAGAAAAAGAACATCAGCGGCATCATCATCATGATGCGCTGCTGCATCTTGTCGCCGGTCTTGGGCATCATGGCCATCTGGATGACGCTGGTGCCGGCCATGACTACGGGTAGGATGTTGATGGGGATGCCGAGCCAATGGGTGAGGGTGTCGGGCTGGGAAAGGTCGTCCACCCAGAGGAAAGGCTGGTTGCGGAGCTCGACCGCGTAATCGAGCATACGGAAGAAGCCGAAGAAAATCGGGATCTGGATGAACATGGGGAGACAGCCGCCGAGGGGGTTGATCCCGTATTTCCGGTAGAGCCCCATCATCTCGGTGTTGAGCTTGTTGGGGTCGTCGGCGTATTTCTCCTTCAGCTCGGCCATTTTCGGCTGGAGCTTGGACATGCGTTTCATCGTGTGGGTTGATTTCGCATGGAGCGGCCAGATGAAGATACGGACGATGATGGTCAGGCAGATGATGGCGAGGCCCCAGGACTGCTCGGTGGAGAGATTGTCGAGGCCGGAATGAAGGAAGTTGAGCAGCCAGTTGAGAGGACGGGAGACCCACCAGAACCAGCCGTATTGCATGATCTCGCCCCAGCCGGCGCCGGCGGCCTTGGTGTTCTCCAGCTTGCGGAGCATGGTGTTCTCCTTCGGGCCGGTGAAGATTCGGTATTCCAGGGTGAGCGGGCTGCCGGGAGCGAGGTTGACGGAGGGAAGGGAAATGGCGGCGCGGACGGCGGATACTGTCTTGTCGTTGGCCTTGAGCAGCACCTGTTTGGGTTTGCCCCAGACGCGGGTGGCGGCGGGTTTCTCCGGGCGGATCACCGTGGAAAAGAACTGGTCGGTCACGCCGGCGTATTTGACCTCCTCACCCTGATCGCTCCGGATGATCGATTTCTCGGAGGAGAACCAGCCACCGTTGAAAGCCGTGGCAGCCTCGAAGTGCATCTCGCCGCCCTCATACCAGAAAAACCCGGTGTGGGTGGGGCGCTCGGCCTGGTAGAGCGGAGCGGCGGAACCGAGGAAGAGCCCGTATTCCGAAAGATCGAAATTGGCGGGAGTGGTGTTTTCGAATTCGAGGGTGAGGTTGAGGAAATAGGGCGCGCCGGGGATTTTTTCCGTCTCAAGGGCGAATGTCTTCTTGGCGATGACGCCGCTGGGCAGCTTGGCGATGAACACCGCCGTCTTGCCGGGGGCGGACAGATCCCCCTTGTAGGCGAAAGGCGTGCTGTCGAGGGCTTCCTTGGAATCCACAAATCCGGCGATGGGGCCGGAACCGTGAAGGTTGATGCGAACGAGCGATGTTTCGCCGACGTTTTTCTGATCCTTGAGTTCCGCATGCTTGATGCCGCCGCCGATGCTGGTGAGAGTGAAAACGACCTTTTCGTTTTCCAGGATGACGAATTCCTCCTCTGTGGGCGGCGGCGGGGTCTCAACACTGAGTTCCGCCAGTGCTCCTTCGGTTGCGGGGGAGGCGTCCGCAGAAGCCGCCGGTTTAGCGGGCGGCACCGGGCGGTATTTCGAGGAGTAATGGATGTTCAGGGCGATCAGCAGCCCGCAGATGGCGAGGACAATCCAGGTTTTACGGTCGTACATGGGGTCGGAAAGGGAAAGTTGTTGCTCCCGGTCGGTGTGGGCGGGGGCGGTGATTAGGCTTTGGAGAGGCGGCGGTCAATGGCCAAGAGACACGGACGAAGGGTCAGGGGATCAGTTTCAGGCGCCGGCATTGGCGAAGCCAGTCGGCCTCAAGGTCGGCGTTGGATGCTCCCGCCGCGCCGGGGCGGGCGATGGTGATGATGTATCGTTTCGGATCGGAGAAGACCGGAGCATGTGCCTGAAGGTAAGAGCGGAGGCGCCGACGGATGAGGTTGCGGTCGTGCGCCTTTTTCGCGGCCCGCTTGCTGGTGATGAAGGCGGCACGCAGCGAGGGTAGCGCGGGGTCGGCCAAGGTGCTTACAATGACAAACCGGCCTGCTTTCGCCAGACCGGTTTTTCTGATACGGATAAAATCCGTGTGGTGGTTGACGCTGCACTTTCTCGGGAACCTCATGGGGAATCCTCGTGGGTAGCGAGCGGTTGGGGCGACGGGTGGAAAACCCGTGCTCCGGATCAGGTGCCGTGCTGCGTGATGTGGCGCTTGAAGTGAAGCTCGGCTCCCTTGGGAATCAGGCGCTTGCGGCCTTTCTGGCGGCGGCGTTTGATGCAGTCGCGGCCGGCTTTGGTGGCCATGCGTGCGCGGAAACCGTGCTGCTGCTTGCGGGTGCGTTTGGTCGGCTGATAGGTGCGGAAGCTCATGGCGTATCGTGGTTGGAAATCGCGTCCTGCATTGGCGCGGGGGCGGGACTTTATGAACTCGGGCGGGCTTGTCAATGCGGCAGTACACCGATTTTGCAAAAAAATTGCGCCTTGTCGGTGGGTGTCGGGCTTGGTTGCCTCTCCGTAATTATGGCAGCCCCGCAAAACACGATCGCACTGGTGTATGACTACGACCAGACGCTGAGCCCGAGATACATGCAGGACGACGTGGTGTTCCCCAAGTTCGGGATCGATCCGGCGCAGTTCTGGAAAAAGTGCAACGGTCTTGTCCAAGGACAGCAGTGGGACGGCGAGTTGGCTTACATGAAATGCCTGCTCGACTACCTCGGGATGGATCGCGTGACGAACGCGATGCTCACCGAACTTGGCGCGGGGCTCAGTTTTTTCCCGGGGCTGCCCGAGCTTTTCGAGGCCTTGCCCAAGGCGTCGCTGCGCCCGGAGCACGAGCTGGCGGGGATCAAGGTGGAGCATTACATCATTTCCTCCGGGCTCAAGGCGCTGCTCGACGGATCAAGGCTCAAGCCGTATGTGAAGGAAATGTTCGGCTGCGAGTTCGGCGAGGATGCGGAGGGCTTGATCGGTTTCCCGAAACGGGTGATCTCGCACACCACGAAGACCCAGTTCCTTTTCCGCATCAACAAGGGCATGCTGCGCTATGACCAGGACGTGAACGACCACATGCCGGCCGATCAGCGCCCCATCCCGTTCGAGAACATGGTCTATGTCGGCGACGGGCCGACGGATGTGCCCTGTTTCACGGTGGTGAACCGCAACGGTGGCCACGGCATCGCGGTTTACAATCCGGAGGATCAGACGGGGCGCTCTTTCCGGAAATGCTTCGATCTTTGCACGCATGCCGGACGGGTGAAGCACATCGCGCCTGCGGATTACCGGGAGGGTTCGCACCTCTGGCTGCTGCTTTCCCAGATGGTCACGGAAACGGCGGACCGCATCCTGCGCCGGCGCATCGAGGAGAGGGATAACGCCACCGTGGCCGCGCCGACATTTTAGCCGGTCACTTTGTTTTCTTCACGATCTGCTTGCGGAAAAGCGGCAAAAATTCCTTTTCAATATGGGCATGCGCGGCGGCGAGTCCTTCGGTGCGGTAGATTTCGCCGATCCTGGCCTCGACGCTTGTCGGGTTTCCAAAGGCGCTGAGGAAATCGTTGGATGTAAGGTGGGTGAACCAGACACCGTCCATGCAGCCGCGCTCACGGAGCACGAATTCCCTGGCGAAAAGTGCGAGAACAGCATCGCCGATCCATGCGGCTTCGCGTTCGATTTTGAGGGCTTCGTTGCGTGTCACGAGCGGAGTCTGTGACTAGTGTAACGGGTGTGCGAGTCTTTCCAAACGCTCGCGGGTGATTCTTTCACGCAGACGATCTTCCGACTCTGCGTCCCAGTAACCTGGCTGCAGCTCAAGGAAGACCGAGGTGTAAGGAAGCGCGGTGGGGGTGCGGATGACGAGCACGTCGTAGCTTTGGTTCGCAGCTTCCAAAAGGGTGATGAGCGATTGCTGGTCGAGTTCGGTCGGTTCATGGCCGTGCAGCGACGCGCGTATCCTCTCCCGCATGGAGTCGATGCCGGGGGCGAAATCGTTTTCCACCGAGCGCATCTCGCGGGTCAGGTAAATCTGGGGGCGGACATGTTGGGTTTTCTCAAGGGCGTTAAGCACGTAGTCCACCACTTCGGGCACTTCGGTGTCGGAAATGACCTGTCGCATTCCCGGACGGCTGTGTGCGGGGAACGAAGCTTCGGAAACCACGATCCAGTTCCGGTAACCGAGTTGGCTCACCTGCTGGTCGACGGAGCCTTTCCAATCCCTGGAGTTTTCCAGCGGCCCGCAGCCGACGCAAGCCATTGCGGCAAGGATCTTCAGGCTGGATAGGGGGAAGTTCATGCTCGTTGAGGCTACTTTCCCATTGCATCAGTGTCAACGGGTAGCACGGCTCCAAGGAGTATAAACCTTACAGGTCGCGGTGCGAGCCGTCGCAGAAAGGCGGGTTTTTCGAAGCTTTGCACTGACAGAGGCTGATGCTGGATTTCTCGGAAATTTCCAGTTTTCTGGGCTGCAGTCCGGTGCCTTTGTGTGAGCCGTCGCAAAAAGGACTATGGCTGGTGCGTCCGCAGGAACACCACCAGTAGGTGCCGGGTTCCAGCTCGATTTTGAATGACTTCTTCTCGGTGGGTATGGGTTCTTCTGGCATGGCTCTATCAACGATTGGCGAAACCCAGATCCTCCATGTTCTCATCGGCTGAATCCGGTTTGTCGGCAGACACCGAACTGCGATCCTGCTTCGGATAGCGTTCCGGCGGAATCTCGTGGAGATAGGTCGCGCCGAGCCAGGTGAGAAGTAGGGCGGAGGAAGCGCCAACGAAGCTGCGGATGTTCATCAAATGATTGGTTTGGGAAACGTGGTGCGCAGACCTTGTGCCAAGTTTGGCTGGATTTGCCAATCAAAATCGGAAAAATTGATATTTTAGGAAAGCGAACCATTTGAAACTTGCCGGATCAGCTCCCTTCGTTGATCGAGGGGCATGTTGCCTGCCGCCGTGTTGTTTGATTTCGATGGAATCCTAGTCGATACCGAATGGGCGATCTATCAGGCGTGGCTTCGGACATTCCAGCGCCATGGGCACGATCTGCCGCTTTCGCTGTATACCCGCTGTATCGGCTCGGATTTCGATGCGTGGTCGCCGAAATTGCATCTGGAGGATTTGACGAAACTCGGGTTCGACTGGGTGGAGCTGGACGCCGTCCGCCAGGTCGAGATTCGCGCGGAGTTGGAAGAAGAAGGCCCGATTGACGGGGTGCTTGAATTGCTAGGGGCAATCAAAGCTCGGGAAATTCCGCAGTCGGTGGTGTCCAGTTCCTCGCATGGGTGGGTGGACGGTTGGTTGGAAAAGCTGGGGCTGCGGGATTATTTTACGGAGGTGATTTGCAAGGGCGATGCGCCGCGGATAAAGCCCGCTCCCGACCTTTACCTCGCCGCCGCCAGGAGGCTTGGGGTGGAGCCGGGCGATTGTCTGGTGGTCGAGGATTCGCATAACGGCCTGCTCGCCGCACATGCGGCCGGAATGCGGACATGGATCGTGCCGAACCGCGTCACAGCGGGCTCGGATTTCTCCCTCGCCGAAAAAGTCGTCGGAAATTTTCAGAAGTTCCGCGAAGAACTGCTGGGAAACTAAAGCCCGGGGGGATGGCGCATCACGTGGCCTTTTCCGGGGCGTGTCCGCGTGTGCCAGCGCGGGCCGGATCGGTCGGCTCCCCAGCCGGTGTCGAGGCGCAGCCCCGCGACAGTCATGAAGACGTGGCCGCTTCGGACATAAACGGTGATCCAGTCACCTTCGCCCTTCTTGCCGTAGTTGAAATAGCCGCTGGAGGGTATGGAGCCCTTGAGTAAGCCCGCCTCGCGCAGGACGTAGGAGACCGTACCCGAGCAATCGTATCCGCTGTCGTGATGGTGGGCGTGGCCGCCGCCCCACTTGTAGGGCTTGGATTGCAGGCGGTTGCCGGCCGCGATCGCGCGTTTCACGGCGGCGGGGGCTCTTCTCGGCGCATAGGCGATGCCGTTCTTGATCATCGCCGTACGACCATGCTCGAACCGGTACGATACCGGATGCTTCGCTTTCACCTGGTTTGAGCAGGAGGTGAAACACGCAACCAGAGACAAGGTCATCGCGGTTACAAGAAATGAACATCTCATGGGTCAGATTCTACGGAATTTCATTAAGATATCCAAATTGTTTTTATGAGTCGATGAAACAACCTTTTTCCACCTCAGCGACGAAATCACGGATCGCTTTCGCGCGATGGCTGAGAGTCGATTTCACGGCAGCCCCCAGATCGGCCATGGTTGCGGAATGGCCCGTGGGGATAAAAAGCGGGTCGTATCCGAAGCCGCCGTTTCCAGAGGGTGATTTGGCAATGGCTCCCTCGACCGTTCCGGTGAAAACGGCTCTTTCCCCGCCGTCCTTTGCGAGCACCAGCGTGCACCGGAAACGTGCCGTGCGTGGCGCTTTTCCTGCCATCTCCCGCATCAGCCGCTCGTTGTTTCTCGAGTGGTTCCCTTCCTCGCCGCCATAGCTGGACGACCATACGCCGGGAGCGCCATCGAGCGCATCGACCTCCAGTCCGGAATCGTCGGCGAGCACCCAGCCATCGATCCTGCGGCTGATGCCTAGCGCCTTGAGCCGCGCGTTCTCCAGAAACGTGGTTCCGGTTTCCTCGATCTCCGGGAGTTCGGGAAACGATGTCACATCGAGCACCTCGAAGCGGTAGCCGAGGATGTGCCGGATCTCTTCCGTTTTGTGTGCGTTTCTCGTGGCGATGATCAGGCGCGGCTGTTTCGGCATGAAGGATGGATTTCCCTGTTTTTCCCGTTTTGCCAAGAAATTTAGAATAAATGTCCCCCACGATGCGTTTAAAGGCATGATGAAAGCAATCACCCACCTCGCACTTGTGACATGTAGTGTCGCAGCCCTTGTTTCCACCGCATTCGCGAAAGCTCCGGAAGGCTGGCATACCGATGTCGATGCCGCGATCGCCCTCGCGAAAAAGGAAGGCAAGTCCGTGATGCTTGAGTTCACCGGCTCCGACTGGTGCCCGCCCTGCATGATGATGGGTAAGAAGGTTTTCTCCAAGGAGGAGTTCGTGAAAGCGGCTTCCAAGGATTTCGTCCTCGTCCACCTCGATTTTCCGAAGGCTGACAAGGAACTCGCCGAGAAAAACCAGCCGCACGCCGACAAGTATGAGATCGAGGGTTTCCCGACGGTGATCCTGCTGGATGGGGAAGGTAAGGAGTTCGACCGTTTCTTCGCCTCCGAATATCCCGACGTGGAGCCTTTCCTCGCTCACCTGAAAGAAGCGCTGGAGAAAAAGGATCTCGACTGATTTCCAACCACCAAAAAAGAACAACCATGAAACGATTCCTCATCACCGTAGCATCCCTCGTTGCGTTTTCCGCCGCATCCATGGCCGCCGAGTCCGGCTGGCTCACCGATTACGAAGCCGCCAAGAAACAGGCCAAGGAACAGAACAGGCCGATCCTGATCAATTTCACCGGCACCGACTGGTGCGGCTGGTGCATAAAGATCGAGAAGGAGATTTTCTCCAAGGACGAGTTCAAGGCCTATGCGAAGGAGAACCTCGTCCTCATGGAGGTCGATTTCCCCGAGAAGAAAAAGCAAAGCGACGAGGTGAAGGCCCAGAACAAGGTTTTGGACAAGGAGTTCAAAATCGAAGGCTACCCGACCATTTTCCTGATCGATGCCGAGGGCAAGAAGCTCTCCGAGGATATCGGATACCGCAAGGGCGGTGCACAGGCTTACGTGGATCATCTCAAGGAATTGCTCAGCAAGAAAAAGGAATAGCACTTCCCCGTTTTTCCCAAACCCTGCCCCGCAATTGCGCGCGGCAGGGTTTTTCTTTTCATCCGCGCGGGCACCCGCCACGTTTCCCGCCCACCTCCAACCATGTCCGAAACACGCAAACCTTTCCCCTTCGATGAATTCGAGCCCAAGTGGCAGGCCCGCTGGGACTCCGAAAAAACCTTCCGCACGCCGAATCCGGGCGAGGAGGGTTTCGATGCGTCCAAGCCGAAGTATTACGTGCTCGACATGTTTCCCTATCCGAGCGGAGCCGGTCTTCACGTCGGCCATCCCGAGGGCTACACGGCCACCGACATCATCGGTCGCTACAAGCGGATGAAGGGTTTCAATGTGCTGCATCCGATGGGTTACGATTCCTTCGGCCTGCCCGCCGAGCAATACGCGATCAAGACCGGACAGCATCCCGCGATCACCACCGCGGCGAACATCGAAACCTTCCGACGCCAGCTCAAATCGCTCGGTTTCGGCTACGACTGGGATCGCGAGATCGCCACCACCGACCCCGAATACGTGCGATGGACGCAGTGGATTTTCCTGGAGATCTACAACTCGTATTTCTGCGAGGAAACCAACACCGCGCGCCCCGTTTCCGAGCTCGAGGCGAAAGGCTGGAGCCGCGACGAGATCGACAACGTCCGCCTCGCCTTCGTGGCCGACACGCCCGTCTGGTGGTCGCCGGATTTAGGCACCGTACTGGCCAACGAGGAGGTCGAGGAATGGAAATCGAAAGGCCACACCGTCGAGCGCCGCCCGCTGCGCCAGTGGATGCTGCGCATCACGAAGTATGCCCAGCGCCTCATCGACGAACTCGACACGCTGGACTGGCCGGAGGGCATCAAGCTGCTGCAGAAGAACTGGATCGGGCGCAGCGAAGGGGCGGAGGTGGCATTCAGTTTCTTGCCGAACAAGATGGTTGCAGCCGAAATTTCTGAGTGGAAACTAGTGAATGAACCGCCCGGTGAGCCCGATAAATTTGGTGAGTTGCACATCGATCCTGTAAAGGTTTTCACGACTCGACCCGATACTCTCTATGGCGCTACATACATGGTGCTCGCGCCGGAACATCCTATGGTTGGTTTCCTACATCCGAATGTATGGCCGGACAATACCCCTGAACTTTGGAAAGGAGAGCTTGAGCCTGCGAGAGTCTCGCCTTATTCAGCGATCAATGCATACAGGCAAGCCTGTGCAGCGAAGTCCGACCTCGAACGAGGCGATCTCAACAAGGACAAGTCCGGTGTCTTCACTGGAGCTTTTGCGGTGAATCCGGTCAACGGCGAGAAGATTCCGGTATGGATCGCCGACTACGTGATGATGGGCTACGGCACCGGCGCGATCATGGCCGTGCCTGCCCATGATGAACGTGATTATGAATTCGCGCATAAGTACCAGATTAAAATTAAGCCGGTAGTGGCTCCTGAGGCTGGAGACACATTCATGCTAGAGTTGCTCGGCGACTCACAAGAGCTTTGTAGAGATCGCGATGCTCTCTTGAAGCGGTATGCAACCAAGCCGGAGCTATATCACGATGGATTGCTACCTTTCCATGGCGAAGGTATTGCGGTGAACTCCGGTTTCCTCGACGGCCTGCCCACGAAGGAAGCCAAGTCGAAGATGATCGGTTGGCTCGTGGAAAACGAGAAGGGGGATCGCAAAATCCAATTCAAGCTCCGCGACTGGCTGTTCTCCCGCCAGCGTTACTGGGGTGAGCCGTTTCCGATTGTCTGGAAAGACGGCAAGCACCAGGCGATTTCCGATAGCGAACTGCCGCTGCTTGCGCCGCCGCTCGAAGATTACAAGCCCAGCGGTTCGCCGGAACCGATCCTGACCAAGGCGACCGATTGGGTGCAATTGCCCGACGGCTCGATCAGGGAAACGAACACGATGCCGCAATGGGCGGGTTCCTGCTGGTATTACCTCCGCTACTGCGATCCTAGTAATTCGGATCGGTTTATTTCAAAAGAAGCCGAGGCATACTGGTCTTCCAATACTCAATCTTCAATCAACAATACTCAATGTGGTATGGTGGATCTATACGTAGGCGGTACGGAACACGCCGTACTACATCTCCTCTACGCCCGCTTCTGGCACAAGGTATTGTTCGATCTCGGCCACGTCCGCACGCCGGAGCCGTTCCAGAAGCTGGTGAACCAAGGCCTGATCATGGGCGAGGATGGGCAGAAGATGTCGAAATCACGCGGCAACGTGGTGAACCCCGATGATGTCGTCTCCGCCTACGGAGCCGATTCCCTGCGCCTGTATGAAATGTTCATGGGGCCGCTGGAGCAGGTGAAGCCATGGCAGATGAAGGGCGTTGAGGGCGTTTCCCGTTTCCTCGCCCGCGTCTGGCGTCTGGCGGTGACGGAAGAGGGTGGTGTTTCCCCGAAAATTCAGGATGCGCCATGCAGCGATAAAGAGCTGCTCCGCGTGGTCAGCGAGACGATCAAGAAAGTCGGCGAGGATATCGAGAAACTCAGTTTCAACACCGCGATCTCGCAGATGATGATCTGCACGAACGCGTTCACACAGGCAGACACCGTCCCTCTCGCCGAGTTCGTGCATTTCCTCAAGGTGCTCAATCCTTTCGCCCCGCACATCACGGAGGAGATCCATTCCCGCATCGGCGGCGAAGGCCTCCTTTCCGAAACCGAGTGGCCGACCTATGACGAGAGCGCCCTGATCCGCACCGAGTGCGAGCTGGTCGTGCAGGTCAACGGCAAGCTCCGCGACCGGATCTGGATGGCGATGGACGCGCCGGAGGAAACGGCGAAGGAACTCGCCCTCGCCTCACCGAAGGTGCAGGAGCACATCGATGGGAAGACGATGCGCAAGATCATCTACGTGCCCGGCAAGATCCTGAATCTCGTGGCGAACTGAAGCCTGCTACCCGTGGTGCAGCAGGATCGAGTTCGCGGCGAAATGATCGGAAAGGATATCGGAAACAACCACGATCGGCGTGCCGGTGCGGACAAGATCGAGATTGCGGAGATGTTCAGTGGCGCGCTCGACGGTCTCCTCAATGTTCGCCGCGTAGGGCATGCGGAAGGCGCGGATACCGCGAGTCAGCGAGAGCTGGCGGCACACCGCTTCCTTGGGTGTGAATGCATAGAACGCGCTCGTGCGCGGTCGCATCATCGCGATCTGGTTGGCCAATATCCCGCGCCGGGTGAGGACGACGAGGCGGGCATCCGGTAGTGAGTCCACCAGAGTGACGGCGGCGCGTGCGGTCTTTTGCCTCTCATCGCTGAGGATCACGTTTTGGCCGAATCCGTGGCCACCCGAGCGCTCGATGCGGGAGGCGATGCGCACCAGCGCCTCCACGCAGCGCTCGGGGTAGCGGCCGACCGAGGTTTCACCGGAGAGCATCAGGCAATCCGCCTCCTCGTAGGCGGCGTTCATCACATCCGTGACTTCCGCGCGGGTGGGAGTGGGATTGGTGATCATCGATTCCAGCAACTGGGTGGCGACGATGACGCGTTTCCCGAGTTCATGGCAGCGCTTCACGATGCGGCGCTGGAGGATGGGGAGATCCTCGAAATCCACCTCGATTCCAAGGTCGCCGCGGGCGATCATGATCACGTCCGCCGTGCGAATGATGGAGTCGATGTTACGGACAGCCTCCTGATCCTCGATTTTCGCCACAATCTGCGATTCCCCGCCGAGGCCTTCCATCGCGTGGCGGAGTTCGTTTACGTGGGCGGCGTCGCGGACGAAGGAACCGGCAATAAAGTCCGCTCCGCACTCCACCGCGAGCGCCAGATCCTTGTGATCCTTTTCCGTGAGCGCCGGAAGATTCAGGCGCACACCGGGGAGGTTGATGTGGCGGCGCGAACCCATCGTGCCGGGTGTGAGGACATGGCAGATCACACGATCCTCCTCCACTTTCTCGATGCGCATCAGCAAAGCGCCGTTGTCCACCACAAGGGTGTTGCCGGCTTTCACATCGCCCATCAGGCCGGGATAGTTGACGGTGGTGGAGAGCGGGACGGAGGCTTTGCTGCCTTCGCGGCGGAACTCCACTTGATCTCCCTCCTTGAGGTCATAGGACTTTTCAAGTTCTCCGGTGCGGATCGACGGGCCGGTGAGATCGAAGAGCACCGCGATGTGAGCATTTCGCTTTTCGGACTCCTCCCGGACAAATTTCGCCATTTGCGAAGCCCACTCATGCTTTGCATGGCTCATGTTCAGCCGGAAAACATTCACACCGCCATCGATGAGGCGACCGATCATTTCCTGTTCCTGGGTGGCAGGGCCGAGAGTGACGATAAGCTTGGTTTTGCGGGACATGGTGGGAAGGGAGATTCGGTATAGGATATTCGGGTAAGAGCAGCGTGTGTGCCGCAGGGAATTCAGAAGGAATGGAGGCGCAGGCCGAAGGGGATAAAGCGTTCGAAATCCTTGAGATTCAGGGTTGATAGTGGTTCGTCCGAAATGATGGCGGTGGCTGCGATCATGCAATCGGAATGTGATCCTCGACGTCGGCCGGTAGCGTTGAAGAGCAAAGCGGCTTTCTCAGCCATTGCCCGATCCAATGGCACTATCCTTTCATTGAGTGATAACACTGCGACTTCGAGGGCTTCGCTGGTGAGGGGGCCGTTGCAAAATTCAGACCATGCAACCGCGCATGTTGCGAGCTGGTTTCCATCGCTCACCCATTGATCAATCGCATCACCGACCGTCGAGACAGGAATGACCAGCTCGACCAATAAATTCGTATCAAGCTGGACGGTCATCCCACCAATTAGGTTTTGCTTCGCGTTCGAGCCGGATATCATCTTTCCACGCCTCAGCCGCTTCACGGCTGATCCCATTCTTGCGCAACCAGCGCAGTGCCTCAACGGGAGTCATGCGACAGGTTTTCATCGCCTCATCTTCTTTGGCCTTACGAACCGCCCGGCGGATCACTTCGGATTTTGAAGTGTTCCATTTCGTCGCGAGCGATTCGAGCGAACCCAGTGTCTCCTGATCCAGCGACATGCTGGTGCGCTTCAACGTACTTGTTTGGCTCATGTGGTAACTGGATACCACATGAGCGACCCGGTCAAGTTCGGAAACCCCTCTCACCCCTGCTCGATCGTTTTCTCCGTGGCGGCGTCGAGGATGGCGAAGCGTTCACGGTTGAGGGTCGGATCGGAGCGGAAAATGAGGCGGCCGGAATGGGAACGCTCGAGTTCCACCAGGACTTTCGCGTCCTCCCGCTTGAAGCGGTTGAGGACATCGGAGTTCACGATCACGATGATGTCGCCGACTTGGTCGCGATGGCTCTGGATGACCGTGTTGAGGCGGCGCTGGATCTCGATGGACATGGTCATCGGGGTCTTCACGCGGCCACGGCCTTGGCAATACGGGCAGGGCTCATACATCGAATCGCGCAGGGATTCGTTGAGGCGCTGGCGGGTCATTTCCATCAAGCCGATGGCGGAAATCTGGAGGATCTGGGTCTTGGCCTTGTCCTTTTTGACACGGTCTTTCATCGCCTTGTAAACGGCCATCTGGTCGCGGCGGTGGCGCATGTCGATGAAGTCGACGACGACAAGCCCGCCTATGTTTCGGAGCCGGAGCTGGCGGGCGACCTCCTCGGCGGCCTCGACGTTGGTCTGGAGGATCATCTTGTCGACGTCCTTGGAGCCGCGGTTGCGGCCTGTGTTCACGTCCACGGAGATCAGGGCTTCCGTTTCATCGATGACGATGTAGCCGCCGCACTTGAGCCAGACCTGGCGGGAGAACGCTTCGTCGATCTGCTTCTGGATGTTTACGCGCTCGAAGATCGGCTGCGAGGCGGTGGGCAGATGGTGGATGCGGCGTTTCGCGCGGCGGGAGATTTTCCCGGCGATCTCGCGGATGAGTTCGGTGGTCTCCGCGTCGTCGCAGAGCACCTGGTCAACCTCCTCGGTGAGGAAATCGCGGGCGGTGCGCTCGATGAGGCCGGGTTCCTGGAAAATGCAGCAAGGGGCGGGGTTGTTCGCGCGGCGCTGGTCGATGTTGTCCCATTGCTCCAGGAGCATGGCGAGGTCGCGCACGAAGTGGCGGGCGCGGGTGCCCTGGGCGACGGTGCGCATGATGATGCCCATGCCTTCCGGGACGGAAAGCTTCTGGACGATGCGGCGGAGGCGCTGGCGCTCCTTTGGATCCTCGATTTTCCGGGAAATCCCGAACTGCTCGGTGAAGGGCATGAGGACGAGGTAACGGCCGGCCAGCGAGATGTTCGTGGTTACGCGCGGCCCCTTGGTTCCGATGGGTCCCTTGGAAACCTGGATCACGATTTCCGATCCGATCGGATAGATGTCCGGAATGTCCTTCGAACTGATTTTCTTCTGGGGCTTCTTCTTCCCTTCGCGCTCGATCTCCTCAAGTCCGCCGTCGAGGGCGGCGGGAATGGCGTCCCAGAAGTGAAGGAAAGCGTTCTTGTCGAGGCCGATGTCCACGAACATGGCCTTGACACCCTGCTCGATGTTCTTCACACGCCCCTTGAAGATGCCGCCGACGATGTTCTGATCGCCTTCGCGCTCGACGGTGTATTCCTCAAGGACGCCGTCCTCAAGGAGGGCTACACGCCGCTCGAGTTTCTCGACGTTCACGATGATGGTATTGCCTTGCGACGGATCGGCGGCGCCGATGCCTAACATTCTTTTGATTTTCTGGATCACGTTATTTTGTGTGGGTTGGAAGTTGTATTTTTCGGTTATGATTTTCCGGAAACTCGGATCACTCCCTGATGGGGGTGGCGCGGGGGATGACTTGTCCCTCGCGGTCGGTTTCCGGTGTGATGGTTGGTTGCGGAGAGTTGTTGGTTGGCGCGATGCCGATGGGAGTGTCGGGAAGGACTTCACCGACCTCGTCGCCGGTCTCACCGACCTCCTCGTCGGGGCTGGCGGCGGTCGTTTCGCCATCGGCGATTTCGGAAGCCTCGATGGCGGCGAGGACGTCCTTGAGCGGCTCGATGGCTTCGATACGGTCGAGGTGCCCCTTGTATTCGGTTTGCGGCTTGAGCGGCAGGCGCATGCCGTTTTCCTTGGCGAAAAGCCCGGTATAGACCGTATTCACAAGCGGGCCGCAGACGCCGCCACCCGAGCCGCCCGCCTGGACGAGAATTACGACCGCGTAGCGCGGCTTATCGAAGGGAGCAAATGAGATGATCCAGGAGTTGTTGGATTTCTTGCCATTGTCGGTTGTCTGTGAAGTTCCTGTCTTCGCGGCGACGACGATATCCTCCATGCGGACTTTCCCGGCGGTGCCGCCCGCCTCGTTGACGGCTTTCCGCATGCCTTCGCGGATCAGGCCGAGATCGGATTCCTTGACGCCGGATTGCAGGAGATCGACCTCAAGTTTCGGGAGATCGGGAACGAGGGTTTTGCCGTCGTCGGCGACGACTTGTTTCACAACGCGGGGCTGGAAATACTTCCCGCCGTTGGCGATGGCGGAAACCATGGCGGCCATCTGCAGAGGGGTGGCGAGCATGTCGCCCTGGCCGATGGACATCATGGCGGTCAGCGCGGGGGTCATCACCGCGCCGGGGCGGGCGGCGCGCCATGAGCGGGAGCCGGGGAGGATGCCGGGATCCTCATTGGGCAGTTCGACTCCGGTTTTTTTGCCGAAGCCAACGAGCGAGCAGCCGTCCACCATCGCTTTCCAGCCCATGTTGTTCGCCATCTTGTTGAAATACGGGTTGCAGGATTGTTGGATCGCCTCGGGCAGCCGGAGGGAACCATGGCGTCCGCCGTTCTTGTTGTAGATCCAGCAACCGATCTTGTGGTTGCCGAAAGGAACGAAGCCGTCGCAGGAAAAGGTGCGGCCGGCGATGCCCTGCACCGCACCGGCGATGGCGGTGGGGACTTTCATGGTGGAGCCGGGCTCGAAGGGTGCGATGGTGCGGTTGGTGAAAGGGGAGAGCTGCGGATTCGAGCCATACTCGATCAGTTTCTCGCGGGAGATCGAGGGGATGAAAGCGTTCGGATCGTAATCCGGTACGGATGCCATCGCCAGCACCTCGCCGGTGTTGACATCCATCACGACCCCTGCGGCCCGTCCCGCGCGGCGAAGGGTGTTTTCCAACAGGAACTGGACGCGCGCGTCGATGGAGAGCTGGACGCGGGCTCCGGTGCCCGGCTTCGTGTAATCGAGCATCCCGATGGTGCGGCCTTTCTCATCCTTCAGGACTGTCTTGCGGCCTTCGGGGCCGCGCAGGTGCTCGTCCATGGTGGCCTCGACGCCGGCGATGCCCTTTTCATCGCCGATATAATGGTCGAAGTCGCGTTTGTCTGCGGAGGAGATGTCGCCCTTCTCCCATTGCTTCAGGTATCCGAGGACGTGGGACGCAAGCGTGCCGTAGGCGTATTGGCGCTGCGGGCGGATGCCGAGCGTGACGCCCGGGAACTCCAGGTTCCGCTCCGCGAGGCGGGCGAAATCCTCGTAGGTGAGATCCGCGCGATAGGTGAACGGGACGAGGCCTTTGTGCGTGATGAAATGGGTGCGCAGCGCCGAGGCGTTGTAGTTTTTCGCGAGGCCGAGTTCCTGGAGCGGCTTGATGGTCCATTCGTTGACGATGGTGACGATATCCGGATCCTTTTTCGGGCGGGGGAGGCCACCCTGCATGGTGAGTCGGTCGAGGGTGGGTGTCTCCTCGTTCTGGAGCTGGTAGGCGGTTTTGATTTCCTCGAGGTTGAAGGAAACGACGTAGTTGCGCAGGTTGCGGGCGAGGGGGATGCCGTTGCGGTCGGTGATTTCGCCACGGATGCCGGGTTCGCGGACGGTGACGGTGCGGTTCCCCGGGACGAGCGCCTGGAATTCCTCCTGCCGCTCGATCTGGAACTCATGGAGACGCGACAAAAGGGTGCCGAAGCCCAAAAGGATGAGGGCTGTCAGCAGGTAGAGTCGCAGTCGGAAGCGGGGTTCCACGGTTCAGAGGGATCGGCGTTTGTTTTTCCCTGCTTCGGGATAAAGGGAGTGGTCGAAGACCATGGCAAGGCGGTAGAGAAGCCAGAAGACGAAAGGGGAAAACAGCATGGTGAGCAGCGCCGTGTAGGACATGAGGCGCAGGATGGATCGGCTTATGACGAAATCCCCGCGCACGAAAGAGATGAGCGCGTAGTCGGCGGTGAGGTAGAGGAAAGTGGCAACGCCGGTGAGGAGCGCCGAGAACTGCCATTTCCCTTCCCTGAACAGGGGGCTCAAACCCTGCATGAGAAAACCCATGCCCGCGAAAAGCAGAATGGAGTATCCGAAACGCAGCGACTCGGTGGGCTGGGTGTAAACTTCGGGATCGACCAGCATGGGCGCAAGCGAGCAGTGAGCGTCCCACAGGATGCCGCCGATGAAAGCGAGCAGCAACATGGTGGGCGTTGCGACGGAGACAGCCGCACAGAGAAACACCAGATGCACGATCAGGATTCGAGCGTGGCTCAGACCGGTAAACGCGGGCACGAACTGCTGGACTAGGAAGGCGGCTAGCAGAAGGAAAACGGCGCTGAGGTTGAAGCGGAGCAAGGTGGCGGGTTTCAGTGGTTCTCGGAAAGTACTACGAACACCGTACCCAAGTCGCCCAGATCCACGGCGGGTCTGACCAGGGCTTCGGAGTCCAGCGAGCCTCTTTCAACCGAAATGAGGGTTCCAACGAGGATGTTGGGTTGAAAGATCCCTCCGCGGCCTGTGGTGAACACGCGTTGGCCGGGTTGCAGCGAGGCGTTCTTGGAAAGGAACCGTAGGCGGAGGGTGGGGTTGTTGTCGAACTCGCCGCGCTGGCCGCTGAGGATGCCCACCTCCGGCGAACCCTCGATGCGGACGGAGACCTGGCATTTCTCATCGGTGACGAGAAGGACGGAGGAACGGTTCTTGAACGGGCGGTCGATGAGGCCGACGAGACCGTCGTTGGAAAGGACGGACAGCTGGATGCCGATGCCGCGATCTTCGCCCGCGTCGATCTCCGCCGTCTGCCACCAGGTGGTGGGATGGCGGCGGATGATGTTCGCCGCGACCACATCGAAGTTCGTGGCTTTTTTGAAATCCAGGGCGTGGCGCAGCTCCGCGTTCTCGCGCTCCAGTTCCTTGAAGCGGGACTCGATGATGCGCAGCCTGCCGATCTCGCTGCGGATCGTGGAAAGCTCCGCATCCAGCTCCTTGGAATGTTTCGTTTCTCGGAGCAGATCACGGGACTTGGTTTCCAGCGCGGAGCCCGATTTCAGGGTCGGCGAGATGGCCTTGAAATAGGCGACCTGGATCTCCCGCACGACCGGCTCACTGCGAGTGAGCGCCCAAGTCGCCCCCGCTAGGAAGAGAAGTAGTGCGATAAGATTGAGCGGTTTCATGGCCGTTGGAGTCTCCTGTCAGAGGAGTTCCGGGGCTCAGCGGTCCGTGTTTGTGACCCGCTTCAGGAGGGCGAGCTCCTGAAGCGCCTTGCCGGTGCCTTCCGCCACCGCGCTGAGGGGATCCTCGGCGACATGGACGGGTAGGCCGGTTTCCTCGCGGAGAAGGCGGTCTAGCCCCTTGAGGAGCGCGCCGCCGCCGGCAAGGACGATGCCGCGATCCACAAGGTCGGCGGCGAGTTCGGGTGGGCAGCGTTCAAGGGTGGTGCGGACGGCGTCCACGATGGTGCCCAGCGGATCGGACATCGCCTCGCGGATTTCCTGGGAGGTGATCGTGATCGTCTTCGGAAGGCCGGCGACGAGGTCGCGACCTTTCACCTCCATGGTCAGTTCCTTGGGAAGGGGTGCTGCGGAGCCAAGGCGTATTTTGATATCCTCGGAAGTGCGCTCACCGATCATCAGGTTGTAGGCGCGCTTCATGTATTGGATGATCGCTTCGTCCAGCTCGTCGCCGGCGGTGCGGACGGAGCGGGCATAGACGATGCCGGAAAGCGAGATCAGCGCGACCTCGGTGGTGCCGCCGCCGATATCGACGATCATGTTTCCGGATGCCTCCTGAACCGGCAGGCCGACTCCGATGGCGGCGGCCATAGGTTCCTCGATGAGATAGACTTCGCGGGCCCCGGCATGGGTCGCCGAGTCCTTCACCGCGCGTTTCTCGACCTCGGTGATTC
>JAIXQS010000096.1 GCA_027485615.1 Verrucomicrobiaceae bacterium | reverse complement strand
GCTGCGTGATGATGAACTTCACCGGGCACTTGTCGTCGAAGATCCCTTTCGGAAATTCCTTTTCCACATCCTCCAGCCCGCGCTCGTCGCCCGTGGCGATCACAATCTCCTCCTCCGGGATGTTGTGGTTCGCCATCAGCTCCGCCTTCACCCAACCGGCGTGCTTCGTCTCCCGCGTCGTGGAGCGTTTCTCGGACTGGATCAGAACAAGCGGCCGCAGGTAGGGAGCGCCCGCGCGTTCCTCCGCCTTCGCCATCGCCGCCAGCTCCTCGCGGCGGGTGATCGCCTCCGCGAGGCATTTCTGCTCGTCCGGCTCCGTCTCCAGAAGGATGGGCAGCTTGATCATCTCCTCGCGCTTCAGCTCCACGGCAGAAACGGAGTGAAGCACGTTGCTCGGCACCTTCTCCATGTCCGGCGTCGCCGTCAGCTCCATGATCCCGGAGGGCTTGAACTTCGCCAGCGTGCCGAAGGAAAGATCCGTCCGCCCGTTGTGCGCCTCATCCACGATTACGAAAGGCCGCCGCAGCCGCAGCGCGTTCACCAGCGAGTAGGCCACCCGCCCCTTCTCCGCGATCTTCTCCATCCCTTCCTGCTGCTCCTCCGTCAGGTTCGTGAAAAGATCCATCAGCCCGCCGTTGTCCTCATAGACCTTGCGGATCTCCTCGTCGCCCACGTTGAAAGCCTGCGAGGTCGCCACAATCACCACCGTGCTTGTCTCCAGCGTGGAGCGCGTGAGGCTCTTCGCCTCCGCGAGGTCGAGCACCGTCACCGGCCCCGCCTCCCGCAGCGCCGCGTGGTAGGGATGATCCCTGTCCTTGAGCGCCGTCATCGTCTGGTTGCGGATCGCCTTGGAGGGCACCAGCCAGAGGATCACGCTGTGCTCCGTTTGCAGCAGGGTGTTGTTCACCAACGCCACGCTCTTCGCCGCCAACCAGGTCTTGCCCCCGCCCGTCGGCACCCGCAGGCAGAAATACGGCATCGCGGAATCGAAGCCCGCGCCCAGCGGCGTGAAGTTCGATTTAAGCCCCCACAGTTCCTCCGTCGTCTTCTGGAAAGCCCAGTCGGCGTCCCCCAGATCCTGGCATTTCGTGAAATAGCTCTTCACGCTTGCGAGGCAGCTCGTCTGGTAGTCTTTGGCTTGGAAGGTGGGCATGTGGATGGTCTGTTGATGGGGCGGTCGGGGCTTTCGCTCTTGATTTGTTTTTGTCTTAAACCGGCCTGGTTTGTTCTTAAAGCCCTTCTGGTTCCTTCATTTCTCACGCAATCATTTCGACTGCGAGGACTTGGTGGCTCCGCCCGGTTTTATTCTTATTCAAAGGTCTTTTTGTCTTAACGCCCGCAAGGATGCCCGGCAAATACGCCCAATATGCGAAAAACTGCTTTGCACCGGACGCGTTCGTGAGTAACTTCTGCCCGGGTTGGGTTATCTCAGCCGGCAACAGGGCTTCGGGGAATTCCTCGTGGCCCGTTGTTTTTTCAGGGGATATCGAGTTCACTCTGAGTAAGCGGGAGTTCGGGGGTAAATTGTTTCCTGCGGATGATTTCGTAGGCGCGGTTCGGTTGGTCCGGGCGCAGCTTTGCCAGGCCGATGGGGCGGGCGAAGAGATCCGCGAACTGCAGGCCGGTGGAGTTCACTTTCTTCGAGGCCATGATCGGCACGAACGGATAGGTCTTCTGGTGGCGGTTCTCTCCGGAGCAGATGCGGCGGAACTCCAGCTCCAGGAGCTGATCCTCGTTCTTCCCGCGCTGCTCGAAGACCACGTGGGTCGTCTTTTCCACCGCATTGAGGAGCGCCAGGGATTCGTAAAGCCCCTCCAGGCAGCCCAGCAATGCCATGTGATACAGGTTCTCGTGCGCTTGGTGGCGGCCATCCTTGAGGATGCATTCGGAAATCACCTTGAAGTGGCACGTCTCGATCAGGCGGTTCAGCTGTTCGTGGAATTCCTTCCGCAGCTTCGGATTCGTCAGGAAGCCGAAGTCCCCGGCCGACTTGCGGATCTCCCGCTCATGGAAAACCACCATATCGTGGCCGAAGAAGGCGAACTTGAGCTCCTGCATCCCCGGCGCGACCTGCCGGATGTAGGCCTTCTTCCCGAACAGGCAGAAGGCCAGCACGAAGCACGGGTAGAGCGGATCCGGCTCCGGTGCCGCGTGCCCGCTCTCGTCCACATAGACGATGTAATCGCTGTATTCCGGCAGTTCCATCAAACTTCCTTCTCGTAAGGGGTTTTCCGGGGCGAAGCCACCTTGGACTGCGGCAGCCTGCTGCCGCTTTCCCCAATGCAGCCTGCTGCGAGGGGGGCAACCCGGGGCTCAATCCCGCCTTGCTGTGCCAATGCCGACCGGCTGACAGCAGGCTGTCTCGCCGAAAGCGGCAGCAGGCTGCCGCAGTCCAAAGCCTTCGGCGGATTACACTTCGATCGCATACGGTGTCTGTTTGAAAACGATCCCCGCCCGTTGCAGCGCCGCGGGGCCGAGGCGGGTGGCGGCGGCGTAGATCACCTTGGGACCCTCGTGCGGCGGCAGGGAATCGAGCACCGCCTGCGTCAGGATGTTCCCGCCCTGTGGGCGCCTGTCGCCGAGGATGCCGTTGAAGAGAAGGTAAACCGCCGTGCCGCCCTTCACGCCGAGCAGCGGCGAATAGGGAGAAGGGGACTCCGTCCCCTTTGCGGAGGATCGGGAACCCACCTCGCCCGGCTTGTGCAAAGGGGATGCAATCCCCTTCTCCATATATCCCTCGCCCGTCTCCGCGAACCACACGAAATCCGCGAGCTGCGCGAAGCGCACATCATCCCGGATATCGCCGAACTCGTTGAACAGCGGCTCCTCGCTGAGCGTGCAGAACTGGAAGCCTCCCCCCAGCCCCGCGACGGCCTCCCCCTTCGCGTTCGTGTAACCGCCCGCCACCCGCCGCACCCGCTCCGCCGTGATGTCCCGCGCGATCTTCCCCTCCATCTCCACCAGGATGAACTTCCGCGTCCCCCCGTCCTCCGCATTCTGCTTCAGCACCGCATGCCCCGTCGTCCCCGAGCCTGCGAAGGAGTCCAGGATGATGGAGTCCTTGTCCGTCGCGATCTGGAGGATGCGCTGGATGAAAATAGTCGGTTTAGGAGTCGCGAAAAGTTCGGATGTGGGTGTTTCAGGAAATAGCTTCTTTAGCTCATATTTGGCATTCCGATTGTGACCTGTCTCCTCAATATTGGCCCAGAGGGACGAAGGAGAAATACCGCCCTGATTCGAAAGGTAGGTCTTTTTTAGTATGCCGGTCGGAGAATCACGAAACAGGACTTCACCAGACTCGATCATCTCCTGCATTCTTTCTTTGCCCCATCTCCACCCATTGGATGGTGGCTTAAGGATACGTCCCTCCGGCGAAATGAGTTCATATCTAAGGTTATCGCGAGGATTTGGTGATGAAACATTTCCCGCAAACCATGGACCGCGAGGATCGTTGTCTGGATTCTGATAGTGAGCGTTGTTTTCTTCGCTGCGTGCCAATTTTACGGCCTCCCAATCGGGGCTTCTTGAGTAAACCACGGTGTGGTTGTGATCGAGGGAGAACTTTTTGGCGTCATTGTTCGAGGAATCTGCGGATCGCCATATTGCATCAACGACAAAGCAGTTTCTTCCAAAGATTTCATCCATCAGTAAGATCAGGCTCGCGACTTCGTTGTCATCGATGGAAACAAAGATCGCACCGTCCTCACTGAGGAACTGTTTCAGCAGCACCATCCTCGGGTACATCATGCAGAGCCACTTGTCGTGGCGGGAGAGATCCTCGGCCTCCTTGCCGACGACGGAGCCGAGCCAGCGGTTGATCTCCGGGGAGTTGACCTTGTCGTTGTAAACCCAGCCCTCGTTGCCGGTGTTGTAGGGGGGATCGATGTAGATGCACTTCACCTTCCCGGCGTATTTGGGGAGCAGGGCCTTGAGGGCGTGGAGGTTGTCGCCCTGGACGATGAGGTTCCCGGTATCCCCGCCGTGGGAGAGCGCGGCATCCGCCTCCAGCAGGCGGAAGGGCACCTCCTTGTGATGGCGGATG
Source organism: Verrucomicrobiaceae bacterium (assembly GCA_027485615.1). GTDB lineage: Bacteria > Verrucomicrobiota > Verrucomicrobiia > Verrucomicrobiales > Akkermansiaceae > Luteolibacter. The sequence continues at coordinate 4,490 of JAIXQS010000096.1, read as the reverse complement.
ACCGCGTCCTTCCCGATCCAGTTCAGCGTAGGCATTTCTCCAGCCAGTTCTAGCTACGCGGGCGGATACGGGAAGGGCAAAGTGAAAACCCATCACCCGATAACCCACGCACCCGTCGGACAGGAAGGCGCAGCAGAATTCCTCATTACGGGAGGGCGGGTGGAGGCGGGGAGGGATTTGTACGCGTTTCCGCTGAGATGACCTCGACAAGCGGAAACGGTCGCCTCGGCGAGGCGACCCTACCTTTGCCTAGCGTGGCGGGTCAGGCGACCACGCGCATGAACTCCTCGGGGTGGTCGATGAGGTAGGTGGGCTTGGCTTTTTCAAGGGACTCGCGGGAGTTGAAGCCCCAGCTCACGGCGGCGTGGGGGATGTTCGCTTTCTGGGCGGCCTTCACGTCGCGCAGTTCGTCGCCGATGTAGAGCATCTCCGTGTTCTTGAGGGAAAAGGTCTTGCGGATCGCGCGGAGGTGGCGGGCCTTTCCGGTGAGCTTGGAGGTGGAGGAGACGAACTCGAAGAGATCCCGGAGACCGTGGTTGCGCAGGAAAACATCGACGTTGGCGGTGGTGTTGGAGGTGAGGATGCCGAAGCTGTGGGTGTGGTTCCTCATTTCCGTGAGCGCGTCCTTCATGCCGTCGATGAGCTGGAGGCGGTCGATGTTCGCGCGCATCAAGCCGGTGCCGCGGGCGATGATGGAGGGCACGCGGCGTTTCGGGATGTCCAGCACGGAGAGGATCTCCTTGAGGGAAAGGTGGCGCAGGTCGGCGATCTCGTGCTCCTCGACCTGGCGGATGCCGTAATCGGGGGCGAGCTCGTTGAAGATGCGGCGGGACTCGCCGAGGGTGTCGGCGATGGTGCCGTCGAAATCGAAAATCAGGGAACGGAATTTCATTTTTTGCGAATCTGCGCGCACCCCTCCCCGTTTGCGAGCCAAAACCTGCGGCGGCTTCACCTAATCCCGGCGGCGCTTGTTGAGCCAGCGTTCGACGTCGCGGAAAATCCTTTCGCGCTTCGCGTCATACATGAGGAGGTGGTAAGCGTCGGGGTAGTTTTTGTAGGTCTTGGAAACGCCGGAGGGGATGCGGGCGACGAAGCCGCGCATGTCGGAATCGTCGTTGAAAAAATCCTTCCCGCCGTGGAGGAGAAGGACGGGGACTTTCATGTCGGCGGCGCATTGGTTCATGCCATCGATGAGCCGGCCTAGGGCGCCGAGGAGGCGGAGGGTGTGTTTCTCGACGTGGTAGGAATTCGTCTGCGCCTGCTGGAGGTGCTTCGATCCCTGGGTCATCTGTACATCCTGCTCCGGCGCGAGGGCATCGATGGAAACACGGGCAAGCGGAAGCGTGGTGGCGGCGACTTGGATCAGGGCGATTTTCCAAGGCTCCATCTCGTTATTGAAACGGACGATGGGAGAGGAGAGCACCAGCCCGTCGCAAGGCAGCTTGCCGGGCGGGGCGGCATTGAGAGCGTGAGTGGCGATGAGCGCTCCCATGCTTTCCCCATACCAGATGATCTTCGCATCCGGGTGGCGCTCCTCCACGAGCTGGGTGAAGGCCTCCAGGTCGTCATACCATTGGGTGGGATTGCCGATATCGCCACGGCGGGCATAGATTGGATCGCTGCCCTGGCCGCGCACCTCGTAGGCATAGAGGGCGGTCTTGGGCTGGTTTTGGAGAAGGTGGTTGCCGAGATTTGCATAGTCCACAGAGGCTCCACAAAATCCGTGGATGCCGATGACGACGACATCCGGCTCGACGCCTTTCCGTTTCCAAGTGCGGTAGCCAAAAGTATCGGACTCGTCGCCGCCGCCGCCTTTCCCGTGGTTGATGAGGATGGTATCCGGTGCGCAGCCCGTGGCAAACGCTGCGAGCGCTAGCGTCAGGAAAAACCGGAGATGGCTGGTTAGCACGAAGGAAAAGTGCGCCATACGGATATCCATTGCAACCCTGCAGAGCAGGTCAGGTCGAGGTTGCCCCGAGCGTTTCTCTGGATGGAATCGTCCGAGCTTCCACCAATCAACCATCGACCTGATGAGTGGCGTTCAGTGGCCGGGAGTCGCCTTCTCGTGAACGGCAGGCACTGCGGGGAGCTTCTCCTTCGCCGGTCCGTTCGGAAGGAACACGAAGCAGAGGTAGACGATGATGGTAGGAAGCAGCGCACCGAGCAACAGATAGAGCGGCGATACGCCGTCCTTGAAGAACCGCGAGAGGATGCTCTGACCCGCCGGGTTCGGAGCGTTGGCGATGACAGTGAGGCCTCCGCCGGTCACCGCTCCCGCCACCACCGCGTGTTTCGCGGAAAGCGAGATACCGTCCACCTGCGAGGCGAGATAAGTGATCGCCGCGTTGTCGTTGAAACCGGTCAGGATCGTCGCGCCCAGCATCAGTGCCTGGTCGGAGAGATTCTGGATGATCGGAGCGATCCACCATCCCTGAACGCCGCCGTGAACCACAAGACCTGCAAGGAAGAATCCGACGAGCATCGGGCTTTTCAGCGAGACCTCGTTCTGGTGATGCCGCGTGGCCATCACGAAGGCGAGGAAGAACAGGAAACCGCCCACGAAGAGAACCGGATAGTGCGCGGTGTAAACCGTCCATCCCAGGAACGCCACGTGGACGCCACAGACCCAGGCAGGGATCGGCGTTTCGCGCTCAACCCACGAGGCCGGATGAAGTTCGCCGTCCTCGCAGCCGTCCGCCTTGTCGGCGATGATGAACAGGGCTTTCCGGAAGAACACGAAATAAATGAGGCTGGAGATCACGATGCCGACGACCGCTTTCCAGCCGAAGTGCTCCAGCATGAACAGAGTGTCCCAGCCCCATTTTCCTGCGACCATGAGCACCGGCGGCGCGGCGAAATGGGTCAGCGTGCCGCCGACGGAGATGTTCACGAAAAGCAATCCGATCGTGGCGTAGGCGAGCAAGGGTGGCGGGTTGAAGCGGTAGAATTTCTTCGCCAGCAGCATCGCGCCGATGGTCATCGCGCCGGGCTCCGTGATGAAGGAACCGAGGATGGGCGCGATGATCAGCACGCTCAGCCACCATGCGGCGGGCGTGCCTTTTCCGAGGGCGGCGGCCTTCGACATCAGGACCTCCGCGAAACGCAGCACCGGTCGGCTCGCCGCGATCGCCATGATGACCACCACGAAAAGAGGCTCGGTGAAGACCTTGTCCTTGCTGACGTAAACCTCGAAATCATGCCAGCTGTAGAAATAGGTGGCCGCCGCCGCGAGCGCAATCACCCAAATCCCGAAAACCGCCTCCACCTCGCTGAGGAAGTGGAGGATAGTCGCCTTGAAGGAAACCTCGGGCTCGCCGTCCGGGTGCTCGTCGTTCCTCGGTCCGCGCAGTTTCAGCCGCTCCTCATGTTCGTGCGCGCATTTGTGGGCGAGCTTGCCGATCGGTATCGCGACAAAGGTGTGGCAGATCGCGAGCAGGAAGATGACGGAGGCCACCACGTTGAACGGATCCTCGGCGGCGCGCGCTTTGATTGTCTCGAACATGCCGCCATCGACTTTTTCGTAAAGCTCCAGCGGTTTCGGAAACTTGGCGTATTGCTCTTCCCCGCCCTTGAGGTTCGTGTAGGCGGGTTCCGTCCCTGAGCCGGACGCGAAAGCCGGAGCGATTGAGAGCATCAAGAGGGCGAGGAGTAAGAGGATTTTTGATTTCATGGCTCGGACTGGACGCGCGCCTTTTAGGTCTCCCCCCCGGTTTGGGCAAGGGGAAGTTCCCCACCCCGTCCAAGCTTTGGATTGGCAAGCGGCGCCGCTTCGGTTTATTCCTCCGACCCACCGCATGTCCTCAGACCTCACCATCATCAAGGCCGGCACCGGCGTGCTGACGAAAACCTCCGACGGCACGATCGACCGCGCCGCGCTGGTCCATCTCGTAGCCGCCATTTCCGGACTCATCAACTCCGGCCAGCGCTGCCTCTTCGTTTCCTCGGGGGCCGTCGGATCGGGCGTTTCCGCTCTCGGCCTCAGCGAGTATCCCAAGGACATCGAGACACGCCAAGCCTGCGCCGCCGTCGGCCAGGCGCGGCTGATGAGCACGTACAGCTCCCTTTTTTCCAATTTCGAGATCACCATCGCACAGATCCTCCTCACCGCCGAGGACATCCAGAACGAAGGCCGCGCCGCGAACCTCCTCAGCACCTTCGGCCGCCTCCTCGTCGAGCCGCGCATCCTCCCCATCATTAACGAGAACGACTCCGTCGCCATCCGCGAGCTCAGCTTCGGCGACAACGATATGCTCTCCGTCCGCGTCGCAAAACTCCTCGGCGCGAAACGCGTGATCCTGCTCACCAGCGTCGATGGCCTGCTCGATCCCGATACGAAGGAACTCATCCCGACCGTGGATGACATCGATTCCGTCTTCCGCTACGTCCGCGAGGACAAGGGGAAATTTTCCATGGGCGGCATGTCCTCGAAACTGGAGGCCGTGAAATTCGCGGTCGAGGCAGGGATCGAGACCCACATCGCCAACGGCCGC
>JAIXQS010000047.1 GCA_027485615.1 Verrucomicrobiaceae bacterium | reverse complement strand
GGCGCGTTCCTGCTCTTCCTGCTGTTGGCGCATTCGTTCCTCCTGCTGGCGGGCGCGTTCCTGCTCCTCTTGTTGGCGGCTGGCTTCTTCGGCGTGATCACGCTCCGGCATGTCCGGGCGGGCTGGTTCGGGAGTCGGTTCGGGCTGTTGAGGTTGCTCCGGCAGAAGCGGCTCGGGAGCGACCGGAGGCTCCGGGGTTACCGGAACTTCAGGCTGCACCCGGCGTTCTGGCATTTCTGGTGCAACAGGTTGCTCGGGAACCGACGGAGGCTGGGCGGGCGGTTCGGCGACGGGAGGGATCGCGGGGACTTCCGGTTCCGGATCGACTGCGGGAGGAAGTGTGGGATCAGGACGCTGGGGAGGCTCGGGTCTGCTTGGGCGCTCTGGACGTTCCGGGTCGGGTGTAGGATTCGGCAAAACGGGAATCTCCGCGACCGGGTCTTGGTTTTCACCCGGGATGGCGGGTGGCTCGGGAAGGGTCGGGATCCGATCCCTGCCGTCGGGTCTTCCGGGACGATCCGGGCGATCCGGCTGGACGGTTGGCCTATCGGGGATTTCCGCCACGGGCTGATCCTGCGGTTGTTCGGGAATCGTGCCGGGGACAGCCTCAGGCTGCGGCTCGGGGAGATGGTTACGCTCGGCTTCCGCCGCCTTCTCGGCTTCCACGGCCTCCCTGCGGCTCCGTCCTAACTGCTCGAGACGTTCTCTCTCAAAATTTTCACGCCCACCCGCATCCATAACAACCTGCTCGGCCTGGCGGATTTCCCTGGCGCGGCGGTCGCGGAACTCGTCGCGCACATCCGCGGAAAGTTCGCGCGGCCTGTCGATGGTGACAGCACCGAGATCCCGGTTGACGTTTGCGGGACGCAACGCCTGGTTCCAGCTTGCGTCCATGCGTGGCGCGACGACCTGCAATTCGTCACCTTGGAAATGCGAGCCCAGCCGGCGGCCTCCGCGTCCGAAGTCCGGGTTCAGGTCGGCGCGGAGATGATGGATGGGAAACGGCCTGCCGATCCGGTCACATACATTGCGGTATCCCGGGCCGCCGACGAAAACCCGGCTGCCGGTGATCTGGTAATGGGTGATGTTCGTGGTGCTGCTGTAAATCACCGTGTTCTGCACGGGGGGCAGGCAGTAAGTCTGGATGTTGTTTCCGAAATTCCGGTAGCTGACGAAGGAGAAGTTCGAGCTGCTGATCCCGAAACTGACCTCCACCGAGGAGTCCCACGCGCGGCCGCGCCATGCAAGGGTTTCGGGAGGCAAGGGCGCCCAGCCGACGTGGCCGGGGCTTTCACGCCATGTCACCCAGGCAGGCGCCCATTCGCTGCCGGGCACCCATACCCAGCCGACGCCGCGCAACTGCGCCCAGCGGCCGTAATGATAGCAGGCCCAGCCGAAAGGCTCGCTGGAAACCCACGTCCAGCCCTGATCCGTGAACGCCCAGCGCCCGCGGGTGTAAGGCCTCCATGAGACGTCCCGGACGACCGTGGGCTGATACACGTAGCCGAAATTCCGGGTATTGAACCACGATCCGTAAGCTCCGAGAGGCTCATAGAAATTCCGGAAATCCCCCGTCGGCCCGCTGACAAAATCCCTCCGGGTAGCGGGCAGCGCCTTGAGCGGCTGGCGTCCGGCCAAGTCCAGCTCGCGCCGGCTGAGTTTCCCCTCAAGCCCCGTCAGCTGCCGCTCCTTCTCATCCAGGTTTCCCTGCACTTCGGAAATCCTGCGCTCCCGCTCCGCGAGCTCCACGCGCCGCTTTTCCAGCTCCGCCTCCAGCGATGCCTTGTCCGCGTTCCGCGCCTCCTCCATCGCCATGCGATCCTGCTCGATCAGCGTCCGCTCCCGCTCGATCGCATCTCTCTCCGTGAGAAGTTTCTGCTCGGCGAGCTCCGACTCAAGCTGTCGCTGCCGCTCCTCGGCCTGTGCCGCTTTCTTTTCGAGCTGGCTCAGCTTCGAGTCCTGTCCGTCGGCTGGCTTGTCGCAGGAGACGAGGAAAAGCGACGAGGCGGCGGCAAAAAACGGGAGTATGCGGATTTTCATAAGTGTTCGGGTCGGGTTGCTGGGATCTTTGACAACGCAAAGGCGGATCTGATTCAAAATCCTTTTTGCGGAAAATCGACCTAGCGCACGGCGAGGATGAAATCGACATACGGCGGCGCTCCATCCGCTCCCTCGGCGGGCTTGCGGGACACTTTCACACCGAGCGCACCCTCAAACGCACGGCGCTCCATTTCGATGGCGCGGGGATGTTTTGCGAACAGCCGCGCAAAGGGATGGTGAAACTCGCGGAGCGTGGTGGTGCCCGCCTCCGGATCATGCAGACAGCGGATGAATAGCCCTTCCTGCGAGCGGATCTTGGTGAAAAGCTGCGCCTTGTAGAGCAGGGTCGTGCCTTTGCTGAGCTTGGCTTTCCACTCACCCTCGCGCTCCTGGAAATACTGGAAAAGCAATCGCTCCGGAGCCGTCTCGCCGAAGGCGCGCTGGATCTGGTCGAGCATATCCAGCGTGAAGCCCTCGGGGATGCCGGGAAACATGCCCTCCGCCTTTTCCGAGAGCCGGTAGAAAATTTCCGGCCTGCCGATTTCCGTGCGGGGAACGCGCGAGCGCTTCAGGTAGCCGAGCTTGGTGAGATCCTCACAGTGCTGCTTCACCGTCATGTAGCTGGAGTCCAGCCGCCTGGATAGATCGCTGACCGCCAGTCCACCGGAGACCTTGAGTTCGGAGAGCGCGGCGAGCCATTGCGGCCTGAGCAGATCATGAAAGGCGGGAAGGAACATGGATTTGTGCGGCGGAAACACCGTCCCTTCATTCTAGCCGGGGTTTTTTCCTTGTCGAGAGGGCGCATCGGGCGAGTTTCTTTACTGAATGAAACGCCTGACCACCGCCTTTCTCGCCCTTGCCCTGCCCGCCCTCTCCGCCCAGCGACCGAACATCGTTTTCATTTTCACCGATGACCACGCGCTCGAAGCCATCTCCGCATATGGCGAACGCTTCGACGAGATCGCGCCGACCCCGCAGATCGACCGTATCGCCAAAGAAGGCATGTTGTTCGAGCGCTCTTACTGCGGAAACTCGATCTGCGGGCCGTCCCGCGCCACCATCCTCACCGGCAAGCACAGCCACATGAACGGCTTCATGGACAACAACTTCAGCCGCTTCGACGGCTCACAGCCGACCTTTCCGAAGATGCTCCAGAACGCCGGCTACGAAACGGCGGTGATCGGAAAATGGCACCTGATCTCGAACCCCACAGGATTTGACCACTGGGAAATCCTCCCCGACCAAGGCAACTACTACAACCCGCACTTCATCCAGATGGATGGCTCGCGGAAACGCTTCGAGGGATACGTGACCGACCTCGTCGTCGATAAATCGCTCGATTGGCTCAAGAACAGGAAGGACAAGTCGAAGCCCTTCGTGCTGATGACCCAGCAGAAAGCCCCGCACCGCAACTGGATCCCCGCCGAACGCCACATGAAACTTTTTGACGGGATCGAAATCCCGGAACCCGGGAGCCTTTTCGACGATTACAAAAACCGCGTCCCCGCCGTCGCGAAGCAACAGATGACCATCGCAAAAGACTTCGAGTGGGGCCACGACATGCTACTGCACGGCACACCGGCCGATCCCCGCTTCGGCAAGGAACTCGGAAACCACGAATACCCGCGCATGTCGGAGGCGCAGAAAAAAACCTTCGATGAAGCCTACGGAGAGGAGAACAAGGCGCTTCTCGGCAAGCTCAAGGATGGCATGGACGATGAGGAACTCACCCGCTGGAAATACCAGCGCTACACGAAAAACTACCCCCGATGCATCCGCGCCGTGGATGAAAACATCGGCCGCATGCTTGATTACCTGGACGAATCCGGCCTCGCCGAAAACACCATCGTGATCTACTCGTCCGATCAGGGCTTCTACCTCGGCGAGCACGGCTGGTATGACAAGCGCTGGATGTTCGAGCAGTCCCTATCCATGCCCTTTATCATCCGCTGGCCCGGCATCGTGAAGCCCGGTGTCCGCAGCAAGGCGATGATCCAGAACATCGACTACGCGCCGACTTTCCTCGACGTCGCCGGTGCATCGATCCCGGAAGACATGCAGGGCACCAGCCTCGTCCCCGTTCTGAAAAACGAAGGCCAAGCCCCCGCCGGATGGCGCGATGCGATCCACTACCAATACTCCGGTGAATTCACCCATAACGTCGCCGCCCACGACGGCGTCCGCAACGACCGCTACAAGCTCATGCGCTTCCCCGACACGGATGAGTGGATGCTCTTCGACCTCGAAAAAGACCCGCAGGAAATGAGGAATGTCGTTGCCGAAAAGGAATACGAACCCGTCCTCAAGGACATGCGGGCGCTCTATGACTCGTTGCGAAAAAAGTATCAGGTCACCACCTCCACCTACCCGCAACAACGTTGGAAAGAAGGCTGGTGGAAACAGCGCTGGGATCAGAAAAACGAGGAAGCCAACAGCGCCGGAGCAAAGGAAGCGCAGGTCGTTTTCCTCGGCGATTCCATCACCCAGGCATGGGAAAACGAGGGCAAGGCGGCATGGGACAAGCACTTCGCCCCCCTTGGCGCGGTCAACTGGGGCTACTCCGGCGACCGCACCGAGCACCTCATCTGGCGCCTGCAGAACGGCAACATCCAGCGCCTCAGCCCCAAGGCCGCCGTACTCCTCATCGGCACCAACAACACCGGACAAAGCAAACGCCCTGCCGCCGAAACCGTCGCCGCCATCCGCCGCACACTCGATGACCTCTCATGGAAATGGCCCGACACCCGGATCATCCTCATGTCCGTCTTCCCCCGCGCCGAGAAAGCCGGCAACCCGCTCCGCAAAATCAACGACGAGATCAACGAACAGCTAAAACCCCTCGCCGACGGCAAGCGCATCCACCTCCTCGACATCAACGCAAAATTCATGGACTCCGAGGGCACCCTGAACACAGGGCTCCTCCCCGATCAACTCCACCTGTCCCCCGCCGCCTACGAAATCTGGGCCGAAGCCCTCGCGCCGAAGCTCAAGGAGGTCGGAGTGGAATAAGGAGCTGACAAGGCGTCAGGATCTCGCAATCACCGAACAGCCGCTTCCGCAAAAGGCATGACCCCGGGACACCGGAGGATTCCTTTTACCAATGGACGACGGCCTCCAGTCTCGAAGCGGAGATCCGCCCCATGCTGAGTGGTGCCCGTAATCGACTTGCGTCACGGCTTGCTGAGCATTGGCCCGCTTGGTTAAGGCGTGTCAAAATCCGCCCTCGACAGCACGGTTCATGCGCTCTCACTTTCTCCCCTGCCATGTCCGCATCCAGCCCTTTTACCGCCCGCAAAGACAAAGCCCAGATCGAGGAGTCCGGCGAGTTCGCGCCCAAGTTCGACGCCGACGGGCTGATCCCTGCGTTGGCCATCGATTCCGTCACCAGCGAACCGCTGATGCTCGCTTACATGAACGCCGAATCGCTGCGGCTCACCCTGGAATACGGCGAGGCGGTCTATTGGTCGCGCTCGCGTTCGGAAATCTGGCACAAGGGGAAAACCTCCGGGCACACGCAGAAAATCGTCGAGATCCGCACCGACTGCGACCAGGACGCGCTCATCCTCGTGGTCGAGCAGATCGGCGCGGGCGCCTGCCACACCGGCCGCAACTCCTGTTTCTACCGCAAGATCATCCCCGGAACCCCCGCCGCTCTTGCCTTCACCCAGTCGGATCTTTCGTTCGATCCTTCCGCCGTTTATGGAAAAAAAAACATGTAACCGCCCCGGAAAATTTCAGCTTTTCAGATTTTCAGTCTTTCCACGCTTATTTCCAAATTTCACCCTTGCAAAAGGCGTGGGCATCACCTAGCCATCTCGCCCCGCGCGTTGCGATGAGGCTCTCGCGGCATCCATTCACACACTTTCCACCACCATTACCATGGACATCATCAAGAAAATCGAGCAGGAGCAACTCAAGGAGGACGTTGCGTCATTCAATGTCGGAGACACCGTCAAGGTGCACTGCCGGGTGGTCGAGGGCGGCAAGGAGCGCGTCCAGATCTTCGCAGGTCTTGTGATCGCCAAAGGCGGAACAGGCATCAATTCCGCTTTCACCGTCCGGAAAATTTCCTACGGCGAGGGCGTTGAGCGCGTTTTCCCGCTGCACACCCCGCGTATCGCCAAGATCGAGGTGACGATCAAAGGTAAAGTCCGCCGCGCCAAGCTCCACTACCTCCGCGACCGGGTCGGAAAGCGCGCCCTTCTCGTCAAGAGCGCCGGCTGATCGTCGGCACACAAGCGTTTCCGAAAACCCCACCGGCGAGAATCCGGCGGGGTTTTTCTTTGTTCACTTGCCCGTTCGCCGCCGCTCCCTAGATTCGCCGACATCCAATCATGCGCATCCCGCTCCTAGCCGCGATCCCGCTCTGCCTGCTCACCGTCGCACTGATATGGTGGATGGGCACGCGGAACATGGATTTCCTCACCCCGCCGTCCGAAGCGAGGCTCAGCCAGATCCGCGCCGAAGCCCTCGCCTCCCTGCCTGTGTCACGCCTGGAGGACGACGCGATTTCCATCAAAGTCGCCCCACCCGACGTTACTCCCGACGTCCCGGATCCCACCGCCCGACTTGATCCCGCCGATCTCGGCGACATCAAATCGCCACCCGTACTCGACACCTACTCGGATCGGGCTCCTGAGGGATCCGAGAAACTTGGCGCCCTCGCCGCCGCCCTCGAACAAGCTGGTGCATTCCAGCGCGCGCTCCTCGCCTACGAGCGGATTCTCGATCTCGCCGAATCCGACCCCGAACAAATCCAGTCCGCCGTTTCCGCGATCCGCCGACTCAAGCCCACCCTGCCCGATTGGCACCCCGATCCCGAGAACGCGGTGCAAGCCGTCATCCATATCGGCACAGGCGAGAAGTTCGCGGATTTCATGCCCGGCATACTCACGGAAATCATCCGCGACCTGAATACAGCATCCTCCGGTATCGTGAAATTTTCCCATGAACTCCACATCGGCCGAACCATCCAGACAACCGATGCGCCGACACCCGTCGCGCTCTGGATCACTGGTCCCGGAGATGACGCGATTTCCACGGATGTCCTTTCTTTCACAACGGAAAACAAGGAAACACTGCGCAACGATCTCCTGAAAACCGCCTTCAACCTGGTTCGCGCCCACCTTGCCAAATCCGCCTCCTACAACCCCGCGCCCGAGGCGCTGGACGATCCGCTGGCTGCGCTTGAGTCTCATATCACCCGCCTCCTTTGGAACGAATTTGGCAAGACGCTGAGCCCGCAACCTTAGTCGAAACCAGCGCTAACGTGGATTCCATCACCCAAGCCGCACTCGGAGCCGCAGTCGGCGAGGCTCTCCTGGGGAAAAAGCTCGGCAACCGCGCGGTTGCGTGGGGACTGTTGTTCGGCACGCTGCCCGACCTCGATGTGATTTTTTCCCGTTTCCTCGACACCGCCCGGCAACTCGAGTTCCACCGCGGTGCCAGCCACTCGCTGCTCCTCATGATCATCGCCTCCATCGCGCTGGCCAAGCCGCTCGCGAAGCTTTGGAAAAAAGAGAAAATCTCCACCATCCGCGCGGGCTGGTTCGTATTCCTCGCCTGGTCAACCCATGTGCTCATCGACTGCTTCACTGTCTATGGCACCTCCGTCCTCTGGCCGTTTTCGGAAACCCGGGTCGCCTTCAACAACCTCTTCATCATCGATCCGCTCTACACCCTTCCGCTACTGGTATCGCTGGTCTGGCTGTGTTTCTGCCGCTCGAAAAAGCTCCTGAGCAAACGCGCCCGCCTGCTGAAATGGGGACTCGGGATCAGCACCGCTTACGTCGCCCTCACCTTCGGATTGAAGTTCATGGTATCCTCCGCCTTCGAGGCCGACCTTGCCCGCCGCGCAGTCACCAGCGAACGCCGCATGGAAGCGCCCACCGCTTTCAACACCCTGCTATGGCGCTCGGTCGTGGATCGCGGCGACGAGCTCTGGGTAGGTTACCGCTCCGTTTTCGAACGCCCCTCCGCCCCCGTCCGCTGGACGATCTATCCGCGCCGTACGGAGACTCTCGCGGGTCTTGAAAAGGAACGGGAAGTCGAGACCCTGAAATGGTTTTCGCGCGGGTGGTGGATCGCGCGTCCCCACGCGGAGGGAGTGTGGATCGCCGACATGCGCTTCGGTGAGACGCGCACCTACGAGTCCAAGCCCGGCATGGTCGATTCCCGCATCATTTTTTCCTGGTCATTCCTGCCGAAAGCGGAGGGCGACCGACTCCGCACCGAACGCCCCGATGTGCGCAACGCGAAGAATTCCTTGAAACGCACCGCCCTCCGCATTTTCACGAGTGACGGATGGGAAGCGAACCCCCGCCTCGCGGGCATCCCCGGCACGCTGCCGGAGTTCCTGCCGGTGGCGGATTAAGTCCAAGTGAACGTGGCACGCGGGTTGCTTAACTCCGTGTGAAGGTTTCTTCATTTTTTCACACTGAAAGAAGCAACCGGAGCCTGTCGCGAGAAAACTGAAGACTTATGAAAACATACAACCATTGGAATTGGATGAGAGGGCTGCTCGCTTGCGGCGTCATGGGACTGCTGGGCGCCACCCAGCTTGGCGCGAAACCGCTGAAAATCGCCTACTCCGACTGGCCGGGCTGGATCGCCTGGGAGATCGGAATCAAGAAAGGCTGGTTCAAGGAAGCCGGTGTCGAGGTGGAGTTCGCGTGGATGGATTACGTCGAGTCCATGGACGCGTATGTGGCCGGAAAAGTCGATGCCGTAACCATGACAAACGGCGACGCACTCGTCACAGGCGCGACCGGCAAGCCATCCGTCGGTATCATCATCAACGATTTCTCCAACGGCAACGACATGATCGTGGCCGCACCGGGCATCAAATCCATTAAAGACCTCGAAGGTAAAAAAGTAGGCGTCGAGGAGGGCTTCGTTTGCCACTTGTTGCTGCTTACAGGTCTCGAGAAAAACGGTGTGGATCCCTCGAAGGTCACCATCGTCAATACCCCGACCAACGAGACGCCGCAGGTATTCGAGGCGAAGGCCGTGGACGCGATCGGCGCATGGCAGCCGAACTCCGGGCAAGCCCTGAAAGCGGTTCCCGGCTCCAAGCCCGTGTTCACTTCGGCGGACGTCCCCGGCATCATTTACGATCTCCTATACGTTTCCCCCGAGAGCCTCGACACCCGCAAGGAGGACTGGGCCAAGGTCGTGACCGTTTGGTACAAAATCGCCGAGTTCATCCGCGACGAGGAGAACCTGGATGAAACGCTGGAGATCCTTTCCGGCCGTGTCGGCATCAAGCCCGAGGAATACGAAGCCTTCCTGAAAGGCACCTACATCCTGACCTTGGAAGAGGCGCTGGAACGTTGGGAAAACAAGGAGGGGCTTGGCTCCGTCTATGGTTCCACCAAGTTCGTGGACGCCTTCAACCTCAAGTTCAAGGTGTATGAGAAATCCCAGGACGCACAAAAATACCTCAACCCGAGCTTCACCAAAGCCTACGCGGCATCGTTGAAAACCAAATAATTCCCGAAGGGCGGGAGGGTGTTCCTTCCGCCCCTTTTTTTGTTCACCCACCATAAATCATGTCCGCGCCCCGCATACTTTCCGGCTGGTTCCGCATCCGGCGGGATCTGTCTGCGGGGCGCAGGCTTTTCCTGACAGTTCTCTCCTTCTGCCTGCCCGCGCTGATCTGGTGCGTCGTTTCCTACGTGCCTTTCATCTGGCATCCGGATGTGAAAATCACGGTGGCCGCTTCGCGCGATGGTTCCGCCACGGTGCTTACCGCCGGAGACCATCTGCCGAAGGATTATTTCCCGAAATACGTGGACGATGTGCGCCAGGAAAACGCCGCCGCCCGTGAAGGCTCCAAGCGCAAGAACCAGAAGCTGTTGCGCCAGCTCGCTCCCATCGTGATCGACGCCGGTTGGATCAAAGACAGGGAAGCGCAGGACGACGCAAAAATCTATCTCCTGTGGCGCGACCTCGCCACCGGCCAGCGAAAGCTGCCGACCCTCAACGACGAGAACATGGCGATCGTCCGGAAAAACTGGCGGATCCTTTCCGCCTCCTCGCCCGTTTTCGCATACAAGACCCTTCCCGGAGAGCCGCTACTCAAGCTCCTGCCGCAGGGCCTCCCGGCGAACCCTTCCTACCTCCCCGCGCCGCATGAGGTGATCGAGACCGGCTGGAAGCTTTTCACCCAGCCGCCCCGCAACGATGGCACGAGCATGGGCGGGCGTTACCGCAGCTCCCTCGGCATCATTTTCTCGGGCTTCCTCTGGGCCTGCCTGCTGGGAGTGCCCATCGGCATCCTTTGCGGCGCCTACAGCTTTTTCTCAACCCTGTTCGAGCCGTTCACCGATTTCTTCCGCTACATGCCCGCCCCCACGTTCAGCACCCTGCTGGTGGCCGTGCTCGCCGCCGGGGACTCGCCGAAAATCGCCTTGGTTTTCATCGGCACATTGCCGCACATGATCCTGATGATCTCCAAAACCACACGCCTGTTAGATCCCTCCCTGCTGGAGGCGGCACAGACACTGGGTGCGAAACCCCGCCAACTCATCGGCCGTGTCGTCCTCCCCGGCATCATGCCGAATCTCTACAACGACCTCCGCATCCTCCTCGGCTGGGCGTGGACATGGCTGGTCATCGCGGAACTCATCGGCGTGAAAAGCGGCCTCACCGAGGTCATCGAAACGCAGGGACGCTTCCGGAATTTCGACCAGGTGTTTCCCATCATCATCCTCATCGGCCTCACCGGATTCGTGATGGATCAGATCCTCGCCCTCTTCCACGGTATCCTGTTCCCATGGGTCGGCACCTCGGCACGCATCACCCGCGCCTTCGCGGATTTTGTTACCTGGCCCGTGCGCAAAGTCACCGCCGGCGCGAAGGAGCGCATCATGCTAGACGAGCTGGCTCGCGAGCAACGCCGAATTCTTAACATTTCCCGCGAAACACCATGACGACCATCGAAACAATGCCCTCGTATCTCGATCAGACACCGGACGTCGCTGCGCGTTTCCAGCGACTGGTGGAGAGGCCGGTGGTGCTTGAGGTGAAAGAGCTGACGAAATGCTTCGAGTCGTCGCGCGGCGTCGTCACCGCTTTGGAGAACCTTTCTTTCTCCGTCCACAAGCGCGAGTTCACCTGTGTGATCGGCCCATCTGGTTGCGGGAAATCAACCCTCGTGCGCATCCTCGCCGGGCTCGAGACCGCGACCTCCGGCGAGGTGCTGGTGGATGGGAAATCGGTCTCCGGCCCATCCCCCGACCGCGGGATGGTGTTCCAAGGCTACACCCTCTTCCCTTGGCTATCCGTGAAGGAAAACGTGATGTTTGGCCCGCGCACATCCGGCACATCCTCGGTGTCGGCGGAGCGCGAGGCGCGGCAATGGATCGATCTCGTAGGCCTCGGGAAATTCGAGAACGCTTATCCTCACCAGCTTTCCGGCGGAATGAAGCAGCGCGTCGCGAT
>JAIXQS010000103.1 GCA_027485615.1 Verrucomicrobiaceae bacterium | reverse complement strand
CTGAAAAATTCCAAGCCGCAGATGTGGTGAAGTTCAGCGGATCACCGACGCGGGCGAAGGCGGAGGGCGATTGTTTGACGTGCGGTGTCACTTCCTGTTTCCGGCATCCTTCCGCCATCGCCGATCACGCTCCCTCCGCCGGGCACACCGGGTGGTTGCTCGATGGGCGCTGGCCGGAGTTCGATGATTGGTGCGCGCTTCATGCCCGTGAGGGCGACCGCTGGTTCACTCCGCTCGATGGCGTGCGTTTCGGGAAAGCCAACTACGCGTGGTCTCTGCCGCAAGGGGCATGGAAGCGGCACTCCACCTTTGAGACGCTGCTTCGCTCTTTCCGTCAACGCCGCATCCCCGTGCAGGGAGCCGTCTGGCAGCGTTTCATGCTCGGGGCGCAGCAGCGGCTCGCGGAGCGGTTCGCGGCGGAGGTCGATCCCATGGCGCGGCATCTCGTAGTTTCCCAGACGCTGTTGCCCCATCTATGGAAAACCGGTTGCCTCGGAGGGCGGACTTTCGATGTGCTGGCAAACCGCTGGCCGCTGGCCGAATTGCAGAAACGGCTCGATCATGCGGCGCGGGTGCATCCGGCTTCGGAGACGATCCGGGATTTCCGAGCCGACGCCGCCTTACTCCATGCGGAAACCGAAGCGTTCGCAGCGGCCGCGAAGATCGTCACGCCGCACCGTGGCATTGCACGATACTTCGGAGCGAAGGCGCTGCTGCTCGATTGGTCGATGCCGTCGCCGATTGCTGTCGATGCACCTCATGGCGAGGAGATCAAATGGTTTTTCCCCGCTTCTGCGCTTGCCCGAAAAGGAATCTACGAACTCTCCGCCGCCTTGTGCGGCAGCGGGGATGAGTTGTTGGTTCTCGGCGGTGCGAAAGAAGACGGCCCCGATCCTCTCGCAGGCATCCGCCATCGGCGTGCGACCCCTTCCGATCTCGGCGGCTGTACGGCCTTGGTCATGCCTGCGTGGATCGAACACGAACCCCGCCTCGCCCTCCTAGCCCTCGCATCGGGCATCCCGGTGATCGCCACGGATGCCTGCGGCCTTCCCAAGCATCTGCTCCTCACTCTCGTGGCGGAAGGTGATGCGGCCGCCCTGAAAATCGCGATGGCTCGCCATCGACAAACCGACATCCATCTCCCACAAACCACGGCATGAAGAAAACCTTCCCCTTCGAAATGCCGAACCACAAGCCGCCGCGCGTCATCGAGGCGATCAAGGCCGAGATCAACAAATACATCAAACGCGAGCGCCGCAAGCCCTTGCCCGAGGGCACGGATTTCTGGGATTTCGACTGCCGCACCGGCAAGGATGCGGAGACCGCCGAGCCCGTCCATGTTTCCGAGATCACGAAAAGCATCGATACGGCCGCTCAGGAATCCTGGCCAGCCATCCACATTGAGATCCTCGCAAAACAAGGTCATCGGACGAAGGTTGCGGAGACGGAAGAAAGCTGATTTTCTCTGCGGGTAATCCTTTCCCTTGCGCGTCGCGGGGTTGCGCGGCATGGAGGGGCAGACAGGAACGATGAGCGGAAGAACAATCATGATTGGCACGCGCGGCAGCGATCTCGCGTTGGTGCAGGCGACCGCGACCGAGGCTTTACTTTGTGTGAAATTTCCGGATGCGGAGATCCGGCGCAACGTCATCACCACCACGGGCGACCGCCGCACGGATGTCTCGCTGGCGGATGTGGCGAAGTCCGAGGGGACTTTCGACAAGGGCGTTTTCATCAAGGAACTCGAGGAGGCGCTGGACGACGGATCGGTCGATATCGCGGTGCACAGCCTCAAGGACATGCCGACGGTGCTCGATCCGCGCTTCCGGCTTGCGGCGACCTTGGAAAGAGCTCCTGTATGCGATGTCCTGCTTACGAAACAGCCCGGCGGCCTCGATGCTTTGGAAAAGGGCGCACGGGTCGGCACCAGCAGCGTGCGGCGGGCGAAGCAGATCGAGTTCCTCCGCCCGGATGTCGCGGTGCTCGACCTGCGTGGCAACGTGCCGACCCGCATCCGCAAACTGGCGGAAGGCGATCAATACGATGCGATCCTGCTCGCCGAGGCGGGCTTGGTGAGGCTCGGATTTCTGTCGGAAGACGAATCCGTCAGCGGCTTTCCCGGCGTGTTCGCCCACCGTCTCCCGGAAAGCGAATTTTTCCCGGCAGCAGGGCAGGGGGCGATCGGGCTGGAGGTTCGCGCGGATGATGGCGAATCGCGGGCCTTCGCGGAGTCGATCTGCCACGCGGAAACCTGGACGAAGGTGACGGCGGAGCGCGAGTTCCTGCGTCTGCTCGACGGCGGTTGCCACACTCCTGTCGGCGTTTATTCTCACCTCGAAGGCGGCGTGATCAGCCTCTTCGCCCGCGTCTTCCCGGAGGAAGGTGGCACGCCGAAAACGGGCGAGGCCAGCGGCACCGATCCGATCCAAACGGCCCACGAACTTTTCCATTCACTCACATGACATCCACAGGAATCTGCTATCTCGTCGGCGCCGGCCCCGGCGATCTCGGTCTCGTCACCCTCCGCGCGAAGGAGTGCATCGAAACCTGCGACGTGCTCGTTTACGACGCGCTGAGCAGTCCCGAGCTGTTGCGCTGGACGAAGCCCGGCTGCGAGAAAATCTATGTCGGCAAGCGCGCGAAGGACCACGCGGTGCCGCAGGATCAGATCAACCAGATCATCGTGGAGCACACGAAAAACGGCAGGATCGTGACGCGCCTAAAGGGCGGCGACCCGATGATTTTCGCCCGTGGCGGCGAGGAAGCGGCGGAGCTTGCGGAGGCGGGCGTCGCGTTCGAGATCGTTCCCGGCATCAGCTCCGCCATCGGCGGGCCGGCTTACGCGGGTATTCCCGTCACCCACCGCGACCACAATACCCAGCTCACCATTTTCACCGGCCACGAGGATCCCACGAAAGGCTACTCCTCCATCGACTACGCCCAGCTCGCTAAGGCTCCCGGCACGAAAGTTTTCCTGATGGGCGTCGCGCGCCTCCGGGAAATCACCACCGCTTTCATCGAACACGGTGCAGCGGCGGACACGCCCATCGCCCTCGTCCGCTGGGCGACGACCGGCTCGCAGTGGACGATTGTCGGGACTCTGGAAACCATCGCCGACATCGCGGAGAAAGAAGGCTTTTCCTCACCCGCCGTCGCGGTAATCGGCAACGTGGTGAACGAGCGGGCGAAGATCAATTGGTTCGAAAAGCGCCCACTGTTTGGCAAGAAAATCGTCGTCACCCGCACGCGCGAGCAGGCGGGCGATCTCAGCAAGCGCCTTCAGAACCTGGGCGCGGATGTGATCGAGCTGCCGACGATCCGCATCGAGCTGCCGGAGGATCGCGAGGGCTTCGCCGAGGGTGTCATCCACGCCCACGAATACGACTGGCTCGTCTTCACCAGCCCGAATGGTGTCGAGAAATTCTTCGATGCGTTTTTCGCCACCTACGAGGACGCCCGTAGTTTGGGAAATCCCAAGATCGCGGCGATCGGCCCCGGCACCGCCGCAAAGATCCGCGAATACCGGATCGGGGTGGATCTGCTGCCGAAGCAGTTTGTCGCCGAAGGTTTGATCGAGGCCTTCAAGGAAATCAACGTCGAGAACCAGACCATGCTCTGGGTGAAAGCCGCCGAGTCGCGCGATGTGATTTACGATGGCCTGATGAAACTCGGAGCCATCGTCGATGAATGTATCGCATACCGCACCGTTCCGGAAACGGACGACTACACCGGCGCGCAGGCGAAGTTCATCGAGGACGGCGCGGACATGGTCACTTTCACCTCCAGCTCCACAGCCGAGCATTTCTTCGCCCTCGGCCTGCCGTGGCCGGATCGATGCGTCGCCGCAAGCATCGGGCCGGTGACTTCCGCGACGCTCAAGTCGCTCGAACACAAGCCCGCCGTCGAGGCCGCGCAGCACGATATCCCGGGTCTGGTGAAAGCGATCACGGACTACTTCCGTAAGTGATCCGCGATGAAACCGTTCCTGCTTTTCCTGCTTTTCCTGTTCTCCGCCCTCACCGTCTCCGCCGAAAATACCGGCATCGGCGCGAAGCCCGTTGAGGGAGCCGAGGTCATCTTCGATGGCACGCGCGAGATGCTCGATGCGAAATGGACATACTGGGATGGGCCGCGTTTCGCCTCCGCCATGCCGATCAAGTGGAAGATCGTCGAGGATCCGGTGGATGAAGGCACCGCGATGCAGACCGACGATCCTCTCTCGAAAGGCCAATTCGGCGCGGCGGATATCGTCACGAAAAAGGAATACCGCGATTTCCGGCTGCACATCGAGTTTCTCGTGAACAACAAGGGCGGCAACAGCGGCGTCTATCTCCAGAACCGTTACGAGATCCAGATCAAGGACGGCGACAAGACCAAGCACGGCATGGGCGCGGTGATCAACGAGACGGAATCGCCCTACCCGCTCTACAAAGGCCTCGGACAGTGGAACTCCTACGACATTGTGTTCCGCGCTGCGCGTTTCACCGATGGCAAGCTCACCGAGAAAGCCCGCGTCACCGTCTATTTCAACGGCGAGAAGGTTCACAGGGACGTGACCATCAACCAGGTCTGGGGCGGCGCGAACTCCGGCATCGACGGAGGAAACGACGGCGGCAAAGGCATCACTGACCGCCCCGGCGGCCTCAAGCTCCAATGCGAAGGCCACGACGTCCGCTACCGCAACATCTGGATCAAGGAACTCGACCTCGGCGACAAAGGCACGGATTTCTGAGGGGACAGATTTCTTCGCATCCGCCCGCGCTCCAGCATGCAGGGGACTCCTGCCACCAGTTCTAGTGCGTGACAGTGATATGATAAAAGTTCATAGCCGCGTGGTTTCGAGAAACAATGTGGCCGTATAGATTGAGGTCATCTGTCAAAATCAGCACATCTTGTCGAGCAAGGGCGTATAGGGATGCATCTGCCAATCCCAGAGTTGGGAACACTGGAAGACATGCAAGATAGGATGATTCGCTGCGCGACTCTTTGGCCTCTTCCAAGTAGCGCCTGATGTTCTGGAATACTCTCGAGTCGTTCTGTTTGTTCAACGTTTCCAGAAGATTGCAGGCTTCTGTAATAATCGGAGGAGTGATGACATGCCTCGAAAATGGTGAGCAAAAACGTATGAGTGTTTCATAATCCGCTTTGTCGAACTTGCACGTCTTGGAACTCTTGGAGAGTAGATCGGTATTGATGGAGCCGACAATAAGCAGGAGAAATATATTCGTATCCAGCGCGACTCCAGCTTGCAGGTTTTTAGCGAACCGGAAATTCACCTTATTTCAGAAGACGGATTTTCATTGATAGCACTTCCCCGGTCCGGCGATCAACCTCGAAGGTTTTGAAGTCCTTGTTTCCGCCGAAAACTGCATAGGGACTGTTGGGTGATGGATAGCTCAATGTTAAGAGCCAATTGTCGCGGTCGTCGGACAACTCAATCTCCTCAAGCATCGGCTTTGTGGGTAATTCAATCAGATCGACCAAGTATCTAGCCGCTGCAGAGGCCGCTTGCTTTGCGGTCAGTAATTCATTTTCGTCCCTGCTAACTTCCTTTTGAGCAACTTCAGTCATGCAAGTAGCTTCGCAGAATGATGATCGGTTTCAAGCCGGATGTTCCATTTCCGACCCTCAGTCCTTCTTCTGTTTCATGAACTCATTCCCCGAGCCGTCCCAGATTTCGGCGAAGCCGTTGCGCTGCGCTTCCCAGGCGAGGGTGTCGCGGTGGATGGAGAGGATGGGGTTGATGTCCGCGCCGCAGGCTTCGAGCATCTGGCCTGTCCAAACATTGCAGATGCGGGGGAAGTAGTAGGATTGCGGGGAGGCGAGGAGTTCGCCGCCGCCCCAGCTTGAGGTGCCGACGGATGTGGGGAAGCCCTTTTCGTTGGGGATCGTGCAGTGGTTCAGGAAGGAGGCGACGTAAGGACCGCGTTCGCGGGGGATGGATTTCATCCAGATCTGCTGGTTCGGCGAGACCTCGGTAACGTTCCACTGTATGGGGATGCACTCCATCACGGATGGGGAAGGCAAGAAAATCGCCGTAAAAACCTCGTTTGGCGTGAGCCACCGCTTGTTCACGTAGGCCATCCTGTCGCCCCATGAGAAGGTGACGAACTCGCATTTCGGGAAATTTTCCGGCGGGATGAAGCCGGACTCAAGCAGCCAGCCGTAGGGGAAAACCATACCGGTGTGGAGCTTGTCGGCGAGGAGCCAGACCTGCACTTCCGGCGGGCGCTGCGGGGTGTAGGTGGAGACGGTGTTGCGCTGGATGAGGAGGGGTGACGGCTCCGGGGCGGGGGGCAGCGTGACGAAATTACACGATGCCGCGAGGAGCGCGGGGACGATGGCTGACAGGATACGAAGACAGGACATCGCTTGAGGGTATGACCCGATCAGGCGGGCAGGAAGGAGCAGATGTATTGGCAGTAGCCGGAGTTCACACTGATCGTGAACGCGCTATTGCCCGGCACCTCGAAGGAATCGTCGGTAGGGACGAATTTCGTGGAGGTGGAGCCGTCGATGGAGACCTCGCATGAGCCGTCGATGATTTCCATCAGTTCCGGTGCGCCGGTGGTGAAGCGGTAGGTGCCGGGGAAAATGATGCCGAGGGTTTTCTTGGTGCCGTCGGGGAAATGGACGGAGTGGGAGATCACGCGGCCATCGAAGTAGATGTTGGCGAGGGAATCGACGGTGACGTTGGGGAATGATTTCATGATGGGGATGTTAGGGTGCCGCGACTTTCCATGCCTCGTATCCGCCCTGGAGGACGGAGACGTTATGGCCTCGCGCGGCCAGCTTTGTGGCGACGGTTACGGCATCTGGGCAAGCAAGATCCGTGCAATAAATCACGACGGGCGTATTTTGAGTGTTGGCGGCGCGGATGCGGGGCTCGTGTTTGGCGAGATCCCGATCAAACGCGGCCTCAGGCCAGCTGGTGGAGCCGGGGATGTTCCCCATCTTGTGAAAAATAGCGGGGCGGACGTCGTAGATCACGGCGGCCTTGCCCTGCGTTAGCTGGTAAAGATCGCCGAGCGGCATGCGTGAGACCTGGCCGGGGCCTGCGGGCAAAGCGGGAGCCTCGGCGGGTTTATCCTTTTCGGCG
Source organism: Verrucomicrobiaceae bacterium (assembly GCA_027485615.1). Classification (GTDB taxonomy): domain Bacteria; phylum Verrucomicrobiota; class Verrucomicrobiia; order Verrucomicrobiales; family Akkermansiaceae; genus Luteolibacter. Next base: position 35,269 of record JAIXQS010000103.1, on the reverse strand, counting down.
GCTTTCGAAGGGTCGAGCGGGGGGATCGGTTTTTTCGGCGGCTCCGGGCAGGAGCAAAGCAGCGCGGAAACGGCAAGCAGGCACGCGAGCGGGAAGATCCGCGCCATGCCTTTCGCCGTATTTTCCGGGACGCTTTTCATCGGCCGATCTTGATGAGCTCCACGTCGAAAACGAGGGTTCCGGCGGGATAGCCGGCGGGAGGGTTTTCACCGTAGGCCATTTGCGCGGGGATCCAGAAGCGGCGCTTCTCGCCGACAACCATGAGCTGGAGGCCTTCCGTCCAGCCGGCGATCACGCCGTTCAGCGGGAAGGAGGTGGGTTCGCCGCGTTTCACGGAGGAATCGAAGAGTTTCCCGTCCGTAGTCCAGCCGGAGTAATGGACGGTGACAAGGTCGGTGGCCTTGGGCTTGGTCTCGCCGGTGCCTTTCGCGAGGAGCTTGGAGGCGAGGCCGGATGTTGTCGTCTCGGCATCGGCGGGGGCGGCGGCTACGTCTTTCGGTGTTTCGAGCATGGAGGTGGTGGGGTCTGTGGTTTTGGGGGAGACTTGCTGCCCCCCGGTTTCTGATCGCGTCGGTTCTGCGTCCTGGCAGGCCGGGATGGCAAGGGCGAAGAGCGAGGCGGTGATGATTTTTTTCATGGGGATGGGCGGGTTGGGAATGGTTTCAGTTCCTGTCATCGCCCTCCTCGTGTCCCATTTCCATGGCCGTCCGGCGCTCCACCGTGATGGTGCCGAGCAGGTGATCCTGGCGGACGACGAACTGGTTCAGTTTCATCAGCTCCAGCACAGCGAGGAATGTGACGATCACCTCGGCCTTGGTGGTGGCGGTCTGGAAAAGGGCGTCGAAGGAGAGCGCCTCGCCGGGCGTGAAGCGTGAGAGGAGGAACTCGATCTTGTCGGAAACGGTGTAGCGGTCGTCGACGATGTCGCCGAAGTCGTGGGATTCCTCGAAGCGCTTGAGGACGTTCTGGAAAGCGCGGATTAGGTCGAAGATCGAGACCTCGGCCAGCGTGGCGGGTTCCTCGGGCGGCTTGTTGCCGGGATCCGGCTGGTGGGCGAAGCGGCCTTGCTGCTCAAGCTCACGGAGAGACAGGAAACCGGCGGCGTCCTTGAATTTCTTGTACTCGATGAGCTGGCGGATCAGCTCCCAGCGCGGATCGTCCTCTTCCGCGTCCTCCTCGGGCGGCTGCTCGGTGCGTGGCAGGAGCGTGCGGGACTTGAGATACATCAGGTTCGCGGCCATCACAATGAACTCGGAGGCGAGGTCGATGTTGAGCAGCTTGAAAGTGTTGATATAATCCAAGTATTGCTTGGTGATACGCTCGATGGAGATCGTGTGGATGTCGAGCTCGTCCTTCTTGATCAGGTAAAGGAGCAGGTCGAGCGGACCCTCGAAGATCTCGAGGTGGACTTTGTATTCTGATGTTTCCAAGGTGGTATGATTGGCGAAGTTTCTACTGGCAAGCCGGAGGAGAATGGCTCTTCATGTCCGCGAAGCATGAACGAACAGGCTGAGTCAGAGCAATTGCAAAACTTTCACCATCGCCTGAGCCAGTGGGTTTCCGGCCAGGGTTTCTGGTTCCAGCTTAGGTATTCCCTTACTGGAGGGGCCGGCACGGGCGCGCTCGCTTTCCATGTTGCGCGCCTTATGGCACGTTTCTTCTTGTTTTTGCTCCTGCTAGCGGTTGCTGGGGTTGTCTACCTGATCAAGCAAACCGGATCCGTCTCCTACAATCAGGAGATGCAGGCCACATTTCTCAAGAAGCTCGGCGGCGAAGAGCTCCAAATGCAGGGGTTGGTCGTCGACCGCGGGCAGTTTTCCATCAGTCGCCTCGCAATGACCGGTACGGAGAGCACTTTCTTTACGGAGCTGGAGATGCGTAACCTGAAATGCAAGCGCGGCATTTTCAGCGGCTTACGCAAGGACTGGGATCCCGGAGTGGTCACCGTATCGCGCGCCGATCTTTCCCTGCGTGCAGGATCGGACTCGCCCGAGGACGCGGAAGCAATGGGCGATGTTTATTTTCAGGACATGGGTGGCATGAAATTGCAAACCATTGTGGTGAAAGACATGTCCATCAGGTGGGGCTACTCGGAACGCACGCGAGGCTCGATCATAGGCAGCACGATGACCGCAGACCGTCTCCCCGAAGGTTGGAAGTTGCGGCTCAAGGGGGGCACGTTTTCACAAAACTGGCTTAAACGGCTTGAGATCGAGGATCTCGTCGTTCAGTTCGATAGAAACGGGTTAAGCATCGAGAAGGCGATTTTCAGGAAAAACGATGGATCCGTGACGTTCCACGGGTTGAAGGTTAAGGCGGGGGAGCGTCCTGAGATCAGTGGCAAAATGAGGTTGCGTAAGGTCGACATGTCATCCTTGTTGCCCGTCGCCGTCCGTAACTTCGTGGAGGGTTCAATATCCGCGGAGTTCAATGTGTTCGGTTCCACCAACTCCTCGGAAGGTGTCGGTTTCGAGGGGGATTTGATCCTTGAGGATGAGGATTTCATCACGATCCGGGATCGCATACACATCCTGCGGGCAATCAGCGTGGTCGATGCGTTTAACAATTACAGGCGCATCGACTTCAACGAAGGCGGTTTCAGCATGAAAACCCATGCTGGGAAATTGGAGATTTCAAATTTGAACCTGAGCGCAGGCGAATTGTTTCGAATGAAAGGCAGCCTGATTGCGCGCCCATCAACCATTGAAGAGATCCAATCCTCCATCGATACGCTATCCAGGGCTGAAGATGAATCGGGCATTCTCAGCGATGAGGAATTGGACAACAGCATGCCGCTTACCTTGGAGAGTGCGGCCAAAGAGGCAGAGGAGGCGAAGGGACAGGGCTTTGCAAAGCAGGGCGACGAATCCCTTTTCGACAAAATCGGAATCAAGATGGAGAGCCGCAGGTTGGAGGCAATCAGTGCGGAGCGTCTCTCACGGGCCTTGCGTTATGAGGGCAATTTCGAATGCAGCCTGCCGAAGGAAGCTTTCGACAAGGCCCCCAAGCTCAGCGAGATGTATCCTCTCAGGGATGAGAAAGGGCGGATCCTGATGAGGGTTCCGCTTGAGGGACTGATCTACGATCTCACCCTCGATCAATCCGATGGAATCTACAAGAATGGCGCGCGCTGAGGCTCTCACCAGCCGAACACAAGGGGCGGGATGATGATCCGGACGTTGCCCGGGCCGTTGTCCTCATCCTCCTGCAGCGCCGTGACCAGACCGTCCTCGAACTCCACCACCGTCTTGCCCGTTTCCTCCCGGGTAATGTGGGAAAGCTGCCGGAAAGCCTGCCCGGAGTCCGGGTCGATGCGCGTGACATAGTGCTTGATCTCGTCGTAATCGATGTATTCCCAGCTGCCCGCCTCGCCCTTTGCCGTGCGGCGGACGGAGGTTTTCGTCGGCTTGCCCCGTGATTTCTCCACCTCGTCCAGCGTCATGCCGATGGCTACGCCCTTGTCCTCGATGATCTTGTCCACGGCAATCTGGCGGTCGTAGAGCTGCCTGAGTTTCGCTACGAAATCCGCCTGCGGGTGGGAGAACGCGTGCGGCCCCACCCAGCCGACGATGCCGTTGTTCGTCCGGCCTTCGCCGCGCACGCGGTAGGCTTTTTCCGTCATTCCTTCCAGTTCCACCGTCTGGTCCGCCTTCAGGAAGCCGAGGCGATTCTTGCCTTCCTTGTCGGAGAAAACGGCGGCCTCCTTGATGACCTTCAGCTTGATGGGCGCCTCCAGGATATCCGCCAGATAGATCACGCCCGGTTCCGAGTTCAGGAGGGATTTCCTCTGTCCCTTCGCTTCCCCGGGAAAGCATAGGACGAGTGCGAACGTGAGCAGTGCGGCGATTCCGGCTTTCATTGTGTTTCAGGTTAGGATTCGGGGTGGAAAAGGAAAGCGGTTTTCCCGTGCGCCCGCGCGTTGGACGCGGTGAGGCCCGTTCCATTCGATCATTTTGCCAAGACTTCTTGCTGGACGCGATTTTCCGCTACGCCTAGTTTCCAGACATGGGATGGTTAATCCAATCCCCATCTGCACCACCATGAGCGAGAAAGGCTATCTTCCCCATAATGTGATCAAGGCCTTCGTGTTCTGGATCCTCACTATTTGCATCGCCGTCGCCACCTTCGCCGGGATTCTCCAGTCCTGGGGTTCCATCGGGAATGTTGTCGCCAACCGCTGCGTCTGGAGCTCCGTTATCCTCGCCCTCGGCAGCCTCGCCTTTCTCCTGATCAACCGCCTTTTCGGCGATCTCGGGCGCCTCCTCATGGATCCGACACCGCCGCCCGGACCGGGCGTCGATCCCGCCTTCGCCGAGCGCCTCAGGAAAGCCAAGGCCGAGGGCCGGGCGAATCCTTGAGCCCCCCGACTCTCACTTCATTTCACGGCACCACAGCCGGAACCGTCGTGCTGGGCGGGGGCCGTCGCCGGTGGCGTTGGCGGGGACGATGTAGACCTCCACCGTCGCGCCGGAGGGGAGGCCGACGGTGATGAGGGTGGGCTCGGTGACTGCGCGGAAAGGGTCCAGGTGGCTCCCGCCGAGATCATGCGTTGCACAACCTGACCGCCCTGATCGCATGGGTAACGCCCAGGAAAAAACGCGGGGAGACGCAAGAACTCCGTGCAAGCCCGCCGGGAAAGCACGGAAAAACAAGGATTCCAAGCGGCGGAGGGGGCGGAGGAAAGGTTAAGGAATCTTACGTTTTGTGCAGGCTGGGGAATAGTGAGAATGGGATTGCATCCCCTTTCTTCACGATCCGCGAAGCCCACCGAACCGGGGTAACGAAAGGGGATGCAATCCCCTTCTCCCTATTGGGATGCTTCACGCCTCCCCGCCGCTCTACCGGAGATCCTCCGCAAACCCGGATGTTTTCGCGTTCCAAATCACACACGCTGGGCGATCCGGTAGGTTCTGTTCGGCAAGAGCAAGCAGCGAACAGCACCCAACAACAAAAATCTGCACTTCGACCCAAGCAACGGGTATTTCGACTCAAGCAATGGCTGGGCTTCGTAACGAAACCGAACTCTCGCATTCTGTCGCACTTGGCTCTTGAATCCAAGGTTCTGGCGATGCTCATGTGATCAGCATTCACCAGCGAAATCACACGGCTCTTGAGCGGATCTTTCCCGTCGAACCATGTTTACCAGCATGATAGCCCTGCTTCTCTCCGCCATCGTCGGCCTCATCGCCCTGCCGAATCCATGGATATGTCATCTTGTATCCAGTCCCGGGCGATCACTTGGCTAACTTGGAATTGCTTCGGCAGCAGCGTCTCGTCCCTGCGGATCTCAAGCGTAACGCGCTGCGAGCTACGATCGGTCGCAAGGATATCCCTGAGACGGCTTTCCTCTTCGGAGCCGATTTCGGCGTAAACATGAAGGTTTGTGTCAATGTCCGGGGAGCTTATATTATAGGCGCTCCATATGGTGTCATCGCGGAAAACTCCGTTATGGTAGGCGGATTTGGAAATCATTACCCTGACGACACATTTCTCCACATTGCCGTCCACGATATCCTCCCATGGATGGCTGGTCTTGCGCACGTATGAACCGAAATCAACCTTGTTCGATCCGTCGGGCTGGCGCGTGATCTGCGCAAGACGGACGGAAATCGATTTTCCCTTGGTGTGCTCTGTAGCGACCTCCTCGATCACCCTATCCCCTACGTAGCGTATTCCCAACCATTTTACTTCCGTCACATTGCCTTCCTGCGTCTGGATCTCCTTCAGGATCTTATATGCGGCGGTTGGCGACATCCCTGTCTCCAGGCTGAATCGTCTGGTGATGTTTTCGGAATTGGAGGAAAGGGCGTCGGATACCAGTTTTTCGGCGGCGAGGGCTCCAAGAGGATCTTTGATCATGTGTCCATCAAGCCCTTCCTGATGCCCGGGGGAGACGGTGGTAATGGAATCATAATCGGACGACTTCGCAGCCTGCATCCTGGAATGCCGATGCAGGCCCGCGAGTATTAGACCTGACAGGGCTGGGACCCCGATGAGTAATAGCGCAACTGTCTGTATTCTTCTGTTCAAATCTATTCCTAGGCCTTGGACGGGAATAAATTCGGAATCCAGCCTGCCGGCTCTTCTTATTTTCGGCAAGGAAGGTCGCGTCTCTCTCCGTAATGACTTAGACATCTGCCTTCAAATTAGAAGGTTGTAAGGTTAGCGCTACACAAAAAACCAGCCATCAGCTACGATTTTGTCACAGTGACGCACTCGCCTGCAGAATGTCGCCGCCCATTTGCCGAATGCTGCGCGATGGGAAGTATGCTTCGGGGTGGGGGTCATTGAGAGGAAGCAAATGCACCAACACCAGCTAGTTCGGTGATTCTGCAAGTAGGGAAGGGGGGGGAGCCATCATACCGCCGCACCGCTGTGGGATCATCATTGGATTGGTCACGCTTCCCTTATCCAATTCACTGTTTCGGCTCTGCTCGATGCAGGTTGGGATTGAAGTCCGCCCCGGGAAACGGGAGCTTTGTGCCATGACTCCTGCGCAATCCGGCTACTCCATGCCGCCCGAATGGTCTCCGCAAAGCGCCATCTGGCTTTCGTGGCCCGTGGACGACCCGCGCCATTGGGGCGGTGAGAAACGCGACATCATCCACAGCAAGTTCGCCGAGATCGCCGCTGCCATCTCGCATACCCAAACCGTACGCATCAACGCCCCCGGCGCATCCCACGAAGCTATCGCTGCGGCCTGCCGCCGTGCCAAGGCCGATCCCGTGAACGTCGAGCTTTTCAACCACCCCAACAACGACGTCTGGTGCCGCGACCACGGCCCCATCTTCGTGAAAAACGCGGCAGGCGATATCGCCGTAACCGATTGGGAGTTCAACGCGTGGGGCGGAAAGTTCGGCCCTTGGGATCTCGACAACGCGATACCCGGGCGCATCGCCGCTGCCCTCGGCCTGCCGCTTTACAAAGGCGGCATGATCCTCGAAGGCGGCGCGATCGAGGTCAACGGGCGCGGCCAACTCCTCACCACCGAAGCCGTCCTGCTCAACCCGAACCGCAACCCCCACCTCTCCCGGGAGCAGACCGAACAAAATCTCCGCGACAACCTAGGCGTCTCCGAAATCCTCTGGCTGAAACAAGGCATCGAGGGCGACGACACCGACGGCCACATCGACGACCTCGCCCGCTTCACCAACGAGGACACGATCCTCGCCTGCCAAGAGCCGGACGATTCATCACCCAATCACAAGCCACTCACCGATAACCTCCATCGCCTCTGGAACTTCCAGACCACCACCGGCAAACCTTTCGAAGTGGTTCCCATCCACCTCCCACAGGCCTGCGAGATCCCCGGCTGGCGCCTCCCTGTCCTGCCCGCCTCCTACGTGAATTTCCTCATCCTCAACCACGCCGTGCTCGTCCCCACCTTCCGCCAGCGGAAAAACGACGACCGCGCCCTAGGCATCATCGCAGATCAATTCTCCACCCGCGAGATCATCCCCATCGATTGCCTCGACCTCGTCCAGGAAGGCGGAACCCTCCACTGCATCTCGCAGCAGCAACCGGGGTGAGGCCAAGTTTGACATCCGCGCCGCCTTCCCCTACCTCGTCGGCGTGCTAACGATCAAGAAACTGACCAAGACCCTCGGCGGGCGCACTTTGCTGCGCGAAGCGGACATGTCCATTAACTGGGGTGAGCGCGTCGCCCTCGTAGGGCCCAACGGTGCGGGAAAATCCACGCTTTTCCGCATGATACTCGATGAAGACCAGCCCGACGAAGGCACCATCGACCGCGACGAATACGCGATCACCGGCTACTTGGCGCAGGAAGCAGGCGAGCCGACCGACGAGACGATCATTGAAATCGCGATGGGCATCACCCCGGAAATGATCGGCCTGCTGCGGACAATCCGTGAGGGTGAGGCTTGCGGAAACCTCGGCACGCCCGAATTCGCGAAGGCGCAGGATCAGTTCACCGCGCTGAACGGATACCAGCTTGAGCCAAAGGCGAAAAAAATCCTAGCCGGCCTCGGCTTCAAGCAGGAGGATTTTTCCAAACCCGCCCGCGAATACTCCGGCGGCTGGGTCATGCGCGCCCACCTCGCCCAGCTCCTCGTCATGGAGCCGGATCTGTTGATGCTCGACGAGCCGACAAACCACCTCGACCTCTTATCCCTGCTCTGGCTTCAGCGTTATCTTCTGAATTACTCCGGTGCGATCCTGATGATCTCCCACGACCGCGATTTCATGGACACCATGATCGAGACGGTGATCGAGATCGATCCCGACGCCGCGCAGCTCATTTCCTACAACGGAAACTACACCGCCTACCTCGACCAGCGCGAGAAACGCTACGATCTGCAGGTGCAGGCCTACCGCAACCAGAACAAGGAAATCGAAGGCCACATGGAATTCATCGAGCGCTTCCGCCAGGTCGGATCGAAGGCGGCGCAGGTGCAGTCACGAATCAAGCTGGTGGAGAAGATCGAGCGCATCGAGAAACCCCGCGCGCCGCGCAAGCCTTTCAAATTCGCTTTCCCGCAGCCGCCGCGCTCGAACCAAAAGGTCGTCGAGCTGATCAAGGCCGGCCAATCCTACCCCGGCAAGCGCATCTACAAGGATCTCGATCTCACCATCGAGCGCGGCGACAAGATCGTCCTCGTCGGCCCCAACGGCGCAGGAAAAACCACCTTGCTGAAGCTACTGGCCGGCGAACTTGAGATCGACTCCGGGAAAAAGGAAACCGGCTACCTCACCAAGATCGGCTACTACTCGCAGCACCGCGCCGAGGCGCTCAATGAGTTCAACTCCGTCCTTGATGAGGTGATGGGAGCCTGCGACACCCTCCGCGAGGAAGACGCGCGCGCGATCCTCGGCACTTTCCTCTTCCGCCGTGCGGACGTGGAGAAAAAATGCGGCATCCTCTCCGGTGGCGAGAAATCCCGGCTTAACCTCGTGAAATTCCTTGTCGATCCGCCGAACCTCCTGCTCATGGACGAGCCGACGACTCATCTCGACATCCTCTCCATTGACTCCCTGGTCAACGCGCTGAAAGCCTACGAAGGCACGCTCGTTTTCATCTCCCACGATGTGCATTTCATCCGCACACTCGCCGAGACGACCCTCCAGGTGACACGCAACGAGAAGGATCCGCAGGGCGGCGCAGTGGTCACCCGCTACACCGGCGGATACGATTATTTCCTGGAGAAATCCGGACTGAGCGACGACCGCTCGGCGGTGACCTCGTGATGACGGCTCATTTCTGCGGAACCAGCCGGATCTGATAGATCTTCGGCCAGCATTTTCCGGTGACGAACATTTCCCCTGTCTTGGGATCGTAGGCGATGCCGTTGAGCACATGCTCGGGATCACGTCTTTTTTCCTTCGCATCGATTCCAGCCAGTTCGATCACCCCAACCACATTGCCATCCTTCGGATTGATGCGGACGATCTGATCGGTGTGCCAGACATTCGCGAAAATCTCGCCCTCGATGAACTCCAGCTCGTTGAGAAGATTCACCGGCTTGCCACCGATCCGCACCTGCAACTCCCTCCACACCCGGAAGGTCTTCGGGTCGATGTAACGAAGCCGGTCGCTGCCGTTGCTCATGATCAGTGAGCTCGCATCGTTCGTCAGCCCCCAGCCTTCGCCTTGGTATTGGAAATCATCCAGCTTCTGCAATGTCTTCGAGTCGTAGATGAATCCCCGCTGGCTCTGCCATGTGAGCTGATAGATTTTCCCATCCATCTCTGCCGCCCCTTCCCCGAAAAATTCCGCCGGCAGATCCGTCTTCATCAACACCTTGCCCGTCTCCCTTTCCACACGGCGAATGCTCGTCGTCCCGTATCCACCCGTGCTCTCGATCCACTGTCCCTGCGACAGCAGCAAACCCTGCGTGAAAGCCCCGGAGTCATGGGGAAACTCGCGGATCACCTCATAGCCCAGCATCGGATGAGTCTTCCAATCCGGATCCTCAGTTGCCTCCGCCACCACCGGCACGTGCGCCTCCTCATCGGGCTTTTTCTGACAAGCCGTGACGGAGAGAGCGAAGACAACCATGTAGAAGAGACCTAGTTTCATGGCAGGTAAGGAATTAGTCACCCGTTTCTGACAAGCCTGACGCACAAAAAATCAATCGGAATGCCGGGGAAAAATCTTCGGGGCTGGCGGCGATCCACGCTTTGATCTCCGCGACGGTGAAAGGCATCATCGACTCGATTTCCGCGGCGGGGAAATTCACCGCGCCGCTGTGGCGGGTGAGGAAAACGTGGATGTGCTCCCAGCCGGTTTCCGCTGACGGTGTCACCGATGCGATGCGTTCCAGATCCTCCGCCTTCGCGGCAATCCCGATTTCCTCGCCGAGTTCGCGGACGGCGGCTTGGAGATAGTCCTCCCCCGCATCGAGGTGGCCGGAGACGCTGGAATCCCAGACACCCGGATTCATGTCTTTAAGGCGCGAGCGTTTCTGGAGGTAAAGGTCGCCGTTGCGGTTCAGCACGAACACGTGCACCGCCCGGTGGATGAGGTTTTTCGCATGAACCTCGGCCCGTGTGGAGGTGCCGACGGGAACATCGTTCTCATCGACGACATCGAAGATCTCTTCGTCCTTCTGTGGCTTGTCCTTGAGCGGATGGGTGTCGTATTCGCGGGTCAGCATGATCCATTTCGCGAGATCGAGCTCCTCGCCGCGCGTGGTCGGCGGCCAGCCGAGTTTTTCCGCGACCTCACGCCATGGCGGAGAATCCGGAAGCTGCTTCCCGAGCTGTTTTCTCCTCTGCGAGAAACCCCGGCGCACAAGCTCGTCGAAGAGGCGTAGGTCGAAGGTCGGCTCGCCCGTCTCCTTGCGTGGGGTCAGCACGGCGACGGCGGAGTCGATGCTCGGCCTCGGGTAAAACGCATCGGGAGGCACCACGCGGAGGGGCGTGATTTCCCAATCCACCTGCATGCGCAGGCTGAGGATGCCGTAATCCTTTACGCCGGGCTGCGCGGAGAGGCGGTCGATCACCTCTTTCTGGAGCATGATCACGGCCCGCGAAAACGGATGCGGGCGGCAGAGCATGTTCTTCATGATCGCCCCGCCGGAGGAATAGGGCAGGTTGCCGAGGAACTTGACAGGGCGGTGCTTGAAAAGGGTGCGGCGGTCGAATTTCGCGCCGTCGGCATGATGTATTTCCACATCGTCACGGTTGCGGAAACGCTCGGTCAGCTCTGCCGCGAGGCGGGCATCGAACTCCACCAGCACCACGCGCTTCGCTTTTCCGAGGACATGCTCCGTGAGCGATCCCGTGCCGGGGCCGACCTCGACGACCGTGTCATCAGCGGAAATTTCAAGCTGGGAAACGATCCAGCGAGCCATGTTCGGATCGGTCAGGAAATTCTGTCCGAGTTGCTTGCTGGGGAGAACCCTGGCGCGATCAAGCGCCTCACGTATTTCCTGTCCGGTCACGGCGGGATGCTGCGCCGAGGTATGTGGCTTGGCGAGCGCGGAGATTTCTCAGCGGCCGCTGAATATCCGACCCTTGCCAGTAACCCATGCGGTCTTCGCGCTCCCGTAAAGCGCGCCGAGCTGTTGTTCAGAAAGCAGGCGGTATTCGATCGTCTTGGAGTGTGTCGTGAGCGGATATTTTTTCATCACCATGTCTTGGATATCGGTCCCCCCCCGCCGCACCGCGCCGTCGAGCAGGGCCGCCGCCTTTTCCACCGCATCCACCGCCGCCGCGCCGGTTCCTCCCACTTTAACCGGCGAGATGAAATAGAACCGGGCCAGCGCCTGTCCATCGGTGTCGATCGTCACCTCATCGACGATGACCACCCCGTCGAGCACATACTTGTGGCGGCTCACCGAGGAGATCCGACCTAAGGCGACCATGTAGTTTCCGCCCGCAAGGTTCGCTTCCCAGAAGCCGTTCCTGGTTTCCTTGTCATTGTCCTTCTTGGCATCCTGCTGCTGTGCTCCGGGATCCGTATCCGTTCCGGGCCCGTTGTTCTGGGCGTGCGACAGCGGAGAAAGGGCGAGAACAGCGATGGCGAGGTGCGTTTGGAATTTCATTACCTTTCACTAATGGCATCGGAATGCGGGCTTGGCCAGCTTCCAAATGATTCGGAAAAGTTAATCATTGAAGCAGCAGTCGCTTTATGTAATACGAATCGCATGGTTCGTTACCGCCCCAACGTCGCCGCGCTCATTGTGAATGCCGATGGCAACCTGCTCATTTGCGAGCGATTGAACTTACCCGGCGCATGGCAATTCCCGCAGGGTGGCGTCGATGACGGCGAAAGCATGGAGGATGCGCTGATTCGCGAGGTGCGCGAAGAGGTGGGTCTTGGGAAATGCGATTACCAGATTCTCGGCCGCCGTGACGGTTACCGCTACCTCTACCCACCCGAAGTGCGGTTGAAAAAAATCCGAAAGCACGGCAGCCATGGTCAGGAGCAAACCTATTTCCTCTGCAAGCTAATGACCACCGCCCCTCCCATCGACGTGAACCAGACGCCGCAGGAATTCGGCGCCTACCGCTGGATCCTGCCCGAAGAGTTCGATCTCGACTGGCTACCCTCGTTCAAGCGCGAGGTGTATCGCGCCGTGATGGAGGATTTTTTCAGCGTCAGCCTGGAGTAAGCGCTTCATGCTCGACCAAAACGAAAGAGCATGCGGGTTTCCCGCCCGCATGCGATCCTGTTTAGCCCACGAGTGGATCAGGGTATTCGCCTGCTGCAATGAGTGCGCGAATCGACTGCACCACAGGTTCTTTGTCTTCCGGATAGGTCACGCCGAACCATGAGGCATCCGTCTCGATCACATGACAGGTCGTCTCACCCTGGCGGATCAAGTTATCGACAACAGTCGGAATATAGCACTCGCCCGAAACACTGGTGCCGCTCGATAGGAATTTCAAAAACTCGGCTTCTAGCGCGGCGATGAATTCGCCGGGAAAGACCCAAAAGTTCATGGAAACGTGGGAATCCGGGGGAACCTCTCGCCGCGATCCGTCCAGCCATTCGCCGGTGACCGTTCCATCTGACCCGCGGCCGATCCTAAGAACCTCTTCGACACTTTTCAGAACCCCGTCCGCGACTTCGCAGATACCACGGTTCACCTGGCCGTGGTCGGAAAGGGTGTTGCTGAGCGGGTAGGCAATGAGGCCGCATTGAGCGGGGGTGATTGTCGCGAGAAACTCCGCTGCTCGCGCGTAGGCGTCGCGACCGTAGAAATCGTCGGCGTTGACCACGGCAAAAGGGGAGTCAAGCATATGCCGTGCGGCGAGGATCGCGTGTGATGTGCCCCATGGTTTCGTGCGCCCAGCGGGAGGTGTATGAGGCTCCGGAAGGTCTTCGAGGCGTTGGAAAGCATAATCCACCTTGATCCGATTCGCGAAACGTGCCCCGATTCCCTTACGAAATGCGTCGGCAAAATCCTCACGGATGACAAAGATCACGCGGTCGAATCCGGCGCGTATCGCATCGAATACGGAATAATCGAGCACTGTTTCACCCGCAGGGCCCATAGGGTCGAGCTGTTTCAGTCCGCCGTAACGGCTACCCATTCCGGCTGCGAGGACGATAAGTGTCGGCATGAAGAATGCATGTAGGAACGGATCCGATCTGGCAAGTCCAAGAAAATGCGATTCGACAGTATGCAAAGAGGTTTTGCCAAAACGGAGATGGATTGAAACGATTTTCCACATTTGCCGGCACCCTTGCTTCAAGTTCCGCAAGGCGTTTTTCCATACCTGCCCGTAATGCGGCCGGCTCTACCCCTGAATTTTCCCACCACATCACGGTCGAGGGTTTCAAGGCTGGTCTGCAAAGATTTCTGCCAGTCAGTGAGCCAAGTCGTGAGGCTGCGCTCTAGCTTCTTTACGGCGGTAACGTTGGATATATCAGCCTTCTCACGTGTGATTTCGCTTATTGATATGGCAAGGCGCTGAGCTCCTGGCGGTGCAGTATGCCAAGGCGCAAGGTTTCCTCGCGCAGGCCTTCGATACGATGGACATGATCTTTCAATGCCTCGACACGAGCTTCCGTGATCAGCATGCGATATTCGAAGATCTCGCCGCACCCCCGCGGGTTTTGTAAAATCGGGAGCGGGCAGTAAGTCGAGGGGTGTGTTGCGACCCTCAAGTTTTTCAAGATGGCGTCCGACGATGATCTCACGTATCCGCCCGTCCGTTTGTGATGGATTCAGGGTGGGTGGGGAAGGGGATATGAATGGGAAAGATCTCCGCCTGAGGAGCTTCCTGTGGTTGGAATTGATGGCAGTTAACCGTAGTGGATTGCAACAGGCCCGATTCCACTACCTTGCACACTCCTCAATTTCTCCACGGCACGAATCGTTTTCTCGGCGGCTTGCATGACCTCATCGTGTGTGTTCAAGCGGGAAAAGGAGAAGCGAAGGCTGGTTTTGGCGCGTACATCGGGGATGCCCATGGCAAGCTGAACATGGGAAGGCTGCCGCTTGCCGGTCATACACGCGGAGCCCGCCGAGCAGGCCACACCCGCCTCGTCGAGAAGAATCAATAGACCCGCAGCGTCACAGGATTCGAAGGATAAATGGGAAGTGTTCGGAAGGCGGAACGTGATGTCGCCATTCCTCATGCAACCGGATACGCTTCCCATAACCAGCTTCTCAAAGCCGTCCCGCATCTCCCGGACGCGATCCGCCGAGCCGGTTTCCAATGCAATTTTGGCCAGCCTCGCAGCCTCGCCCATCGCAACGATGCCCGCCACGTTCTCCGTCCCGCTGCGCCGACCGCTCTCTTGCCCACCTCCGTGAATCATGGTGTGAAAGTCGAGACCGCTGCGAACATAGAGGGCACCAACGCCTTTGGGGCCATGGAACTTGTGGCCGGAGATCGATAGCAGGTCGATGGCTTCCCGTCGCACGTCAACCGGGATTTTCCCCGCCGCCTGCACCGCGTCGCAATGGATGGGCAGACCATGTTCACGTGCGATGGAGATAACCTCCGTGAGAGGCTGGATTACACCTGTTTCGTTGTTGGCAGACATCACGGAAACATAAGCCGCAGTCTTGCACGCAGCTTCGAAGGCATCGAGATCGAGGCGACCGCCTGCATCAACGGGAATTTTGGAGACGTTTCGCTTTGCATTTTCCACGAAGCGAAGAACCGCGCTGTGCTCGATGGCGGAGACGACGGCGCTCCCTTCGCCCGCCAGTTCATCGAGCGATTGCAGCGCCATGTTTACGCTCTCCGTCCCTGTTCCGGTGAAAACGATTTCGCCCGCATCGGCACCGATCAGCTCCGCGACGTGGCCGCGCGCCTCGTCCATGGCCTTGCGCGCGAGCCTGGCGGCCCGGTAAACACCGGACGGGTTCGCATGGTTTCCCTGAAGCCACGGAAGCATCGCTTCCAAGGCTTCGGGCAACATCACCGTAGTGGCGTTGGCATCAAGGTAAATCACCGGGACAGCTTCGGTCTACCTCGCGGAAAAACAATGCCGAATCAAAGCCGGATCATCTCCGGGATACGTTCGGCATAGTTTGCCAACCAGCGGAGAGTGGCATCGCCCCAAGTCATCGCGGTGGCAAACCACGAGTGGCCGAAATCGCGAAGACTCTCCAGTGGTATGGGGGAGGCAAGGCAGAGCAACACGATCAGCACCAACAGGTTTCCGAAGTAAATCAGCGTCAGCGAAAGGAAAGTGCCGTTATCCTTCAGATCCGGCTGATCCCGCGGGATCATCCATAGGGTCCACGCGAGGTGGAACGACCATGTCGCCCCCATTACTCCATAAAAAATCTGATTTCCCGGCGTGCCAATCTCATGGAATACGCTCACCGAGACGTAAATCACCACGGCAATCACGCTCCAGAACGGAACGAAATAGGGAGAAAGTGCGATCACCCAGTTGGTCTTGTCTGTTGTCACGTAGCCGCCACTCGTGCCCCATTCCATCTCGAGAATCTTGCCTCCGTAGCATTTCACAAAGGCGGCATGCGTAAGTTCGTGGCCAAAGACATAACAGTAGAGGAACGCGGGCTGTGCGATCCCCGACCAGAACCAGCCGAGCATCAAAAGCACGCCAATGGCAAAAAACCAGAACGGCTGCGATTGCCAGATACCTTGCTCGACTGTTGCGTGTGATAAGCGGACCAGGAAAACCCATGTCGTGACCCAGCAAAGAGGGAGTAGCAAACATCCGACGATCACCCTGGCAATTTTCGTGATAAATCCCGGGCCATCCTCTTCCTCATGAACCTCTTCGGTGGCGATCGATGCCCAAATCGGCTTGCCACGGCTATGTAGGCGGCGGTTCGTCTTCTCGTGGCAGCGTTTTTTCACGGAAGAAATGAAGCTGTCTCCGTCATGCGGCCGCTTCCTGTTTTGCGGGCTTTTCCCGTAAATCGTTTTCCACTTATTCTTCATGTGCTGAACACAAAGAAGATATTACGGAAAAATTAATGAATCAAGCTCAGGGTTTTTTTGATGGCACAAAAAAAGCGGAGCCTGACGGCATCCGCTTTATATTGGATTGTGTGCGGTTCGCACCGCGGGTAGATCAATCGTTGGTAAGGTCAACGGTCTCCGCGGGTGTGGCGGAGGTGCTGAAGCGCCAGCGGATCTTGTTGCGCTTGGAGGCGGTCCGCAGCTTGCGCTGTTTGCGCTCGGTCGGCGTCTCGAAGGCGCGACGGCGGCGCATTTCCTCGAGGATACCCTCGCCGTCGAGTTTGGTTTTGAGGCGTTTGAGGGCGCGGTCAACCGGCTCCCCTTTTTTTACGTTCACTCCACGCATGCTGATCATTTTCGTTGGTTGTATTCTTGGAAGATTGTTTGGGGTGCGGTCTATGGGCCGGTCAGAGTGTTCCGTCAAGCTTGAAACCGCGGGGGTGTCACTCTCCGAGTCCGAAGCGGACGAAGCGGGTGACAGTGAGGGTGTCGCCGAGTTCCTTGCCTTTGAGTTCGAGGAGCTGGTTGATGGTGATGTCGGGGTCTTTCACGAAGCCTTGCTCCAGGAAGCAGGATTCCGCGAAGAACTTGGCGAGCTGTCCCTTGAGGATGTTCTCGAGGATATTCTCGGGCTTGCCCTGTTCGAGCAGGCGGACGCGGTAGATTTCCTTTTCCGCATCGACGATGTCCTGCGGGATGTCGTCGCGGGAAAGGCCTTTCGGCGCGGAGGCGGCGATGTGCAGGGTGAGATCCTTGACGAGTTCCTGGAAACCGGCCTTGGAGGCGGTTGCCGCGTCGGTGGTGCCGACCTCAAGGAGTACGCCGACCTTGCCGCCCAGGTGGATGTAGGAGGCGATCACACCGCCCGGAGCGGCGTCGAAGCGGACGAACTTGCGGAACTGGAGGTTTTCGCCGAGTTCCACGACCTTTTCCTTCACGAAGGTATCAAGGCTGCTTTCGCCATGGGAAATGGCGAGGGCTGCGGCGTGGTCTTGCGCGTCGGATGCGGCGAGCTTGTCGGCGATTTCCGATACGAAGGCCTGGAAGTTCTCGTTGCGGGAGACGAAGTCGGTCTCGCAGTTCACTTCGAGCAGGATGCCGGAGTTGCCGGCACCGTTGACGCGGGCGGCGATGATGCCTTCGGTGGCGGCGCGGTCGTTCATTTTCGCGGATTTCATGATGCCCCGCTCGCGGAGGAGCTTGATGGAGGCTTCGATGTCACCGTTGGTTTCGCTGAGGACTTTCTTGCAGTCCATCATGCCGGCGTTGGTCTTGTCGCGGAGTTCCTTGACGATTGATGCTGTGATCATGTGATAAGTTTGCTAGTTGGCAGTTTTCGGTTTTCAGGGAAGGAAACGCCATCGCTGGCGCGTCGCTTCGGGGTGTGATCAGTTCCGTTTCGCGGCGACCATGGCATCGACCAGGTTCTGGAGGATGATGCGGATGGAGCGGATGGCGTCGTCGTTGCCGGGGATGGGGAATTGCACCTTGGCCGGGTCGGCGTTGGTATCGACGATGGCGATGATGGGAATGTTGAGGCGGTGTGCCTCGGCGACGGCGATGGTCTCGCGGGCCGAATCAACGATGACGATGGCGTCGGGCTTCTTGTCGAGGTTGCGGACGCCGCGAAGGTTGCGGAGAAGTTTTTCGCGCTCACGGCCGAGGGCGGCGAGTTCCTTCTTGGACATGGCCTTGAACTCAGGCTGTTTCTCGATGTTCTCGAGGTAGCGGAGACGCTCCACGGATTTGCGGACGGTGGTGGCGTTGGTAAGCATGCCGCCGAGCCAGCGGTGGTTCACGTAATGTTGTCCGGTGGCCTCGGCGGCCTCACGGATGGCGTCCTGTGCCTGGCGCTTGCAGCCGACGAAAAGCACTTGCTTGTTCTTGCTGGCGAGATCGGCGAGGAAGTCTGCGGCCTTATCAAGCTGCTGGACGGTTTTCTCGAGGTTGATGATGTAGATTCCGCCCTTGTCCTTCATGAGGAAGGGCTTCATGCGGGGATTCCACTTTTTCGTTTGGTGACCGTAGTGGACGCCGGCGTCCACCATTTCGGCGATGAGTTCGTTTACCATGATGTTTGTTCTGTTTGTCCCGTCTTGAATCAGATCGGGCGATTTTGGAGGCCTGCCGCTGAATTTTCCCCTGGGTCTCCGATGTTCTGAGGCGGCTGAAGGGGCGCGGGAAATAGGGTTTACGCCCGGGTATGGCAAGCATTTTTCCGATGCGGCGCGAGAAAACGGTTTTACTCGTTCGCATTATGCCCCATCGCCGCAACCCAGCCCCGCCATCCACCGAATTCGGAAATATCCCTCGCTCCGACTGCAGCGATGGGCTCGGCGATGAAGCCGGGGACACTTTTCCCGTCTTCCATGAGCACTTTCCCGATGCCGAGGGGGGAGGGGATTTTCGAGACGAAATCGCCGAACGCCGCCGTGGACAATGCCCAAATCTCCGTTTCGATGGCGATGCCCTCTTCCTCGGCCACCCGGACGAGGGCCGGTCTTTGCGGCAAACCTCCGCCCGCCGGGACGAGATACATCCGGTAGCAGGATAGGGTTTTCCCGCTGGAAACAAGACGCCCGCCGCGATCCGTGAGCTGCCAGTTCAGCGCCATCCCTTGGAGATGCGCCCCGCAGACGACCACGTGGATCTCATCGAAACCGTCCGCGGAAACGGCGGGAACATCCCGCGAAATCGCCTGCTCGTATTTCCCGCCCAGCTCCAGCAGGGCGCGATCCATCCACGCATCTGCGAAAACGGTCACGCTCCACGGAAGTTTTCCTTGATACCTCCCGGCGGGCAACGCGAGCGCCGAGTAGTCGAGCAGGTTCATGAAATTCGTGTAGGTGCCGAGCACGGAATTCAGTTTCACCGGCTCCGCCTCGACTTCTTTGACCGTGAAATTCCTTGGGGTGGTCGGAGCGAGGATGAAATGGACCTTTGCCATCACGATGTCCGCGAGCCGCTTGCATTCCGCGAGTTTGTAGCGCGCCGTGAAAAAATCGCTGGCGAGGGGGTGCTTGCCGGCCTCTATGATGGCACGTGTCACTGGGAAAATGGAATCCGGTTTCGTCTCCAGGAGTTCCCTGATGCCCACATACCGCTCCGTAACCCACGGGCCTTCATAGAGCAGCTTTGCAGCGGCGAGGAACGGCTCCAAACTGATCTCCATAGGCTCGCCCCCGAGTTCCTTGAATTTTTCGACTGCATCTGCAAACAAACCAGCCGCTTCATCCCAACCGAAAAACATCAGATCTTCGGCCCTCGGTACACCGAAGCGGACTTTCTCGGGAAACCTCTTCCATTTCGCCGGCGGCTTCCGGCTCCACGCCTCCTCGGGATCGTATTTTCCCGCGATCTTCAGAACCGCATCCGCATCGTTACAGCTCAGCGCGAACACCGAGACGCAATCCAGGGTCTTGCACGCATCCACTACGCCTCTAGTAGAAATATTGCCGAGCGTGGGCTTCAGCCCGATCAACTCATTGAAAGCCGCGGGCACCCGACCCGATCCCGCCGTATCCGTTCCCAGTGAAAAAACCACCAGTCCTTTCGCCACCGCCACCGCCGACCCGCAGCTCGACCCGCCGGGCAAATATGCTTCATCGAACGGATTCTTCGGTGCGGGATACGGAGTCCTCACACCCACCAGCCCCGTCGCAAACTGATCCAGATTCGTTTTCCCGAAGCAGATCGCGCCCGCGTCATCCAGCAGATTCACCACGGTCGCGGATTCGGCGGGGTCGTGGGAAAAGTCCGGACAAGCGGCCGTGGTCGGGAGACCGGCGACATCGATATTGTCCTTCGCGACGTAGGGGATGCCGTAAAGCGGCAAGTCCTTTCCCTCGATCTCATCCACCCTCCGCTTCACCGTTTCCCATGAAGTTTTGGAAATGAAAATGCCGTCATCCGGCTCGTCGCGGATCGCCTCCCACACACCACGCATCACCTCTTCCAGGTTGCGCCCGTCCGCGTATGCCTTCTGAAAATCACCGATCGTTTTCATGACTCATTGATCCTGATGATCAGCAACGGATCGCCGGCCTTCACCATCGCGCCGGAGGAAACCAGGACTTTCTCGATCTTTCCCGACTTGGAGACAGGCACGATCATCTCCATTTTCATAGCCTCCAGGATCAGGCCCGTCACGCCTACCTCGACCGCATCGCCCTCCACAACCTCCACTTTCCAGACGCTGCCCATCATCGGCGATTCCACGAATTCGCAGCCCTCCGGCAGCTCGATCCCCACGCTTTCCACCACCGCCTCCTCGACATCAACGACGTTCAGCCCCGCCTCTTCCCAGCGATGCCTTTCCTCAGCGAAGGCCCGCCGCTGGTGCGAGCGGAAATCAGCGATGGACTCCGCTTCCTCTTCCAGAAACGCCAGATAGCTCCCCAGTTCGAAGCGTTCCACATCGATGCGCGGCACAAATTCGCCGGTCAGGATCTCGCGCCGCAATTCCAGCAACCTTTCCGGCGAAACCTCCTCCCATTTGATCCGGTCGAAAAACCTCAGTAGCCACGGCTCCCCGAAAACCTCGGTCTTCCGGTATTTGTTCCAGATCGGTGTCGTGCGTCCCACGAACTGATACCCGCCTGGCCCTTCCATCCCGTAAATACAAAGATAAGCACCACCGATTCCGACCGCGTTCTCCGGTGTCCATGTTCGCGCGGGGTTGTATTTCGTTGTCACCAACCGGTGCCTCGGATCGAGCGGCGTCGCCACCGGAGCGCCGAGATACACATCGCCGAGCCCCATGACGAGATACTCGGCGGAAAAAATTATGTCCTTCACTTCCTTGATCGAAGCCAGCCCGTTGATGCGCCGGATGAACTCGATGTTGCTCGGGCACCACGGAGCGTCCGCCCGCACGCCTTTCATGTAGCGTTCGATGGCCACCCGGGTGCTCGGATCGTCCCAGGCGAGCGGCAGATGCACCACGCGGCTTTCCACCTCGGCGTTCTCCAGCGCGGGGAGTTCCCTCAAGCCCCACAAAAGCAGATCCACCACATCGGACTCGGTGGTTTTCCATGGATCGTAGTGAACCTGCAGCGACCGGATCCCGGGTGTGAGATCCACGAAGCCCGTTCGCTTTTCCGCGCCCAGCCACTCATAAAGCAGGTGCACCAGAAACCGCAGCCGGAGATCCAACACCATCTCGCCGATCTCCAGCAAAACATACTCATCGCCCGCCCTGCGTACTACCACCGCCTCCCCCTGCACCTCGCCGCGCGCGATGATCGCCGCCTCCGCCTCGCCCTGCGGCAAAACGGGATAATCGCCGCCTCTTTCCAGCCACTCTTCCACGCGCTTTGCCTGCTCACGCGCCGTTTCCATGCCCACCGGGAAAAACCGCACGCGATCCCCCGGTTTCAACTGCCCGACCTTCCACAGTTCCGCCTCGATGATCGTCACCGGGCATACGAAACCACCAAGGCTCGGCCCGTCCGGCCCGAGGATGACCGGCATGTCGCCCGTGAAATCCACCGCGCCCACCGCGTAGGCGTTGTCGTGGATGTTCGATGGATGAAGCCCCGCCTCACCGCCATCCGTCCTCGCCCACTTCGGCTTCGGCCCGATCAGGCGCACACCCGTCCGCGCCGAGTTGAAATGCACCTCCCACTGTGTTACGAAAAAAGTCGCAATATCGTCCTCCGTGAAAAACTCCGGCGCCCCATGCGGGCCGTAAAGCACACCGATTTCCCATGCCCCATCGAAGCGAAGCGTTTCCCTCTGCCTTGAATTTTGAATTTTGAATTTTGAATTTCCGATTTCCAAAACGTCCCCCGCCACCAAAGCCCGGCCGCCATGCCCGCCGAATTTCCCCAGCGTGAACGTCGATTTGCTCCCGAGGTAATCCGGCACATCCATCCCGCCTGCTATCGCGAGATAGGCGCGGCACCCGTCCTCCGCCTTTCCCATTTCCAAAACCTGCCCCGTCCTAACAGCTACGGCTTCTCCCGTAGTTAGTGCCACTCCATCCAGCTTCGTGCCCATGTCCGCGCCTGTCAGCGCGATCACCGCATCGAACCCGAACCTTAGCCCCGGCCCCATCATCGTGCACTCCAGTGCCGCCGCGTCCGCCGGATTTCCGACCAGGGTGTTTGCCATCCGGAAAGCCAACGAATCCATCGGGCCGGAGGGCGGCACGCCCACATCCCAGTAACCAAGCCTGCCTGGCCAATCCTGCACCGTGGTCATCGTCCCGCCGCGCAGCACTTCCACGATGCGCGGGCTGAACTCCAGCGTGTCCAGCCACTTAGTGCTCACCCCGCCCGCCTGGAAATCCTCGCTCAAAACGATACGCGCCAGATAATCCAGGTTCGTCCGTATCCCGCCGATCTTGGTCTCCTTCAGCGCGGCGGCCATTTTATCCAGCACCTCCGCGCGCGTGTCAGCCTTCACCTGGATCTTTACCAGCAGCGGATCGTAGAACGTGCTCACCTCCGTCCCTGCCTCGATCCATCCATCGCAGCGCACGCCTTCCGGATACTTCACCTCGGTGATCAAGCCCGCGCTGGGCAGGAAATGTTTCGCGGCGTCCTCCGCATACACCCGCACCTCCATCGCCGCGCCCTTCGCTTCGATCTTATCCATGCCAGCGATCGGATTGTCGCCTGCGCCCAGCCGCACCATCCACTCCACCAAGTCCACGCCCGTTGCCAGTTCGGTAACACCATGCTCTACCTGCAAGCGGGTGTTCACCTCCAGGAAATAGAACTCCTCACGCGTCTTGTCGAAAAGGAACTCCACCGTGCCCGCCGAGCGATACTTCAACGACTCACCCAGCCTCACCGCCGCCGCGAAAAGACCCGCCCGCATCTCATCGGTCAGACCCGGTGCCGGAGTTTCCTCGACCACCTTCTGGTTCCGCCGCTGCGCCGAGCAATCCCGCTCACCCAGCGCCAGCACCTTGCCATTCCCGTCGCCGAAAATCTGCACCTCGATGTGCCGCGCGCTTTCGACGAACCGCTCAAGGAATACCCCGGCCTCTCCGAAATTCGATTTAGCCAGCCTCACGACCTTTTCGAAAGCCGCCACGAGCTCCGCCTCCGAGCGGCAAATCTCCATCCCAATCCCGCCGCCGCCCGCAGTGCTTTTCAGCATCAGCGGAAACCCGATCCCCGCCGATTCGGAAACAGCCTCCTCCACCGAACCCACCAAGCCCGTCCCGGGGCATAGCGGCACATCCGCCTCCACCGCCAGCTCTCGCGCCGTGTGTTTCAGCCCGAATTTCCGCATCGAATCGGGGCACGGCCCCAGCCACACGCAACCCGCCGCCTCGCACCGTTCCGCGAAAGCCGCGTTCTCGCTCAACAATCCGTATCCTGGATGCACCGCCTCCACGCCGCTCTCCGTGATCACCTCCATCAGCCTCTCCACGTTCAGATAACTTTTCTCCACCGGCCCCGCGCCTAACAGATACGCCTCATCCGCCTCCAGCACATGCCGAGCTTCACGGTCGGCCTCGGAATACACCGCCACCACCGCCACCCCGAGATCCCGCAAAGTCCGGCTCACCCGCACCGCAATCTCCCCCCGATTCGCTACCAAAACTTTCCTGAACATGTTTTTCAAAGCACTAAATTCTAATTACGAAATCCTAAATCAAAGTCATCCCCAGATGAGCACCTGCACCGGCGTGGGATTCCAGCCGTTGCAGGGATTGTTGAGTTGCGGACAATTCGAGATCAACGCAACCACATCCATCATCGCGCGCATCTCCACATACCTTCCCGGGGCAGAAATTCCGTCCGCGAAGCTCAGTTCCCCGGCGGGGGTGACCGGGACGTTCATGAAGAAATTGATGTTGCAGGTGATGTCCACAATCCCGCCGCCCATCTCCTGCACGCCGCGTATGAAGCTGTCGCGGCAGGCGTGCATCGGCTCTTTTTCCAAGGCGTAGCGCATCGTGTTGCTCTCCCGCGAGCAGGCGCCGCCCACCGTGTCGTGCCGACCGCAGGTGTCTGCAACAATTTCCAACAGGACATTGCCCCGGTTTGAAACCAGCTTCGATCCGGCCGTGAGGTAGAGCGCACCCTGTTTCTTGATCGTGTCGCTAGCGCTATATCGCTCCGAGAGATCGCCGGCTTTGTAGAACAGCGTGTCCGCCGCCTGGTTTCCCTCCAGATCGAGGATGCGGAAAACCTCGCCCGCGCGGATCGTTTTCCACCAGTAATCCCCGGCACCGATCACCGACCTGTAGCCCGCCGCCTCCGCAACCATCTCGCTCTCTTTCATAATGACGCTTTCAGTTCGTGGTAATGGAACGTATTCAGGAACGCCCGCGCGTTCTCCGGATGCGAGTTCAGGCACTCATCGTCATCACGGATCGCCGCACCCTCGAACACTTCCAACAAAACCGGTTTCGAAGCATACTCCCCGCCCGGCGCGAGCGGATGCTGGCAAGTGTTCATCACCACCAGCGCGTCCATCTCCATGCGTAAGCTGACCGAATTACCGGTATTCGAATTCCCCGGCACATAGCTCAGCTTTCCCTCCTCGTCCGTGACCACCTTGCTGAAAAAATTCATGTTCGGCATCAGATCCCTTTCGCCCATGCCCCACTTCGCCAGCTCGATTAGGAAACATTCCATCCCGCTGCGATGCCAATCGTTGCGCCCGTCCTGATAGGTGAGCACGCCGTATTTCGCTTTCACCTCTTCCGCATCGCTCGCCCCACAAACCGCATCATGCCAGCCTACCGTGTCTTCTGTGACCGATGCGATCAACCGACCCATGTCGGTGTGAAGGCATAACCCTTGGCACAGATAAAACACCTGCTGCCCTTTGAGAGTATCCGGCATGTTGTATCGCTCCGTCCGCTCGTTCGCATTGTAGAGCATCATGCTCACGTTCGCCCCGCCTTGCAGATCCGTCAGCTTCAGCACCTTGCCTTTGCCGATGATCTTCGACCACATCCCCGCGCCCGTAAGCTCTACCTTGTAGATCGCCTCGTTCATAAAAAATCTATTTCGTCCCTTTCGCGTGCAGCGGCGGCATGAGATGGGGGGTGAGCGCAAGGCTCGCGCTCTTCACCCCTTTGCAGGCCACCAGCTTGTTGGTCACTTCCCTCAGGCGCTTGGCCGGCCCCTGCATCAGCAGAACCTCCAGGACGTGCTCGTCCTCCAGCAGGATATGCTGGGAGGAAATCACCTCCGCCACGTGCTCGCGGCAGATCCGCGAGAGATCGCGTAGCAGGGAGCTTTTCGATTCGTCGTAAACCAGCGTCAGTGTCCCCGCCATCACCTCCGTGCCGATTTTGCCGAGATGCTCCGCCGCCTGCGCGTGGATCATCTCGGAAATCGCCTGCGACCGACTCCCGAACCCGCGCGCCGTGACCACCCTATCAAACACCTGGAACGTCTCCTCCGGCATAGAAACCGTAACCCGCCGCAACCCGTCCGCTGTCTCTTCTTTCGGCATGCGGCGATAGAAGCATCCCCCGAGCCAATGTGAATAATATTAAATTATTTCATACGAAAAATTCACCCCCTCAAAGTAACAGCAGCGTGGCGAGCCCGAGAAAAGCGCCCATGCTGATCACGTCGGTGGCGGTGGTGAGGAAAATACTGGAGGCGGTGGCCGGATCCGCACCGAAGCGTTTAAGGGTTGTTGGCACGAGGACTCCGGAGATGCCGCTGACGGCGCAGGCGATGGTCATGGCAAGCCATGTCACGACGGCGAGCATGAGGGCATTAGGGTTGCCCTGCGACTTCGCGTAAAGGAACATGCCGAGGCCTGCGGAGATCCCTACGAGCATGCCGTTGAGGAAGCCGAGCAGCGCTTCTTTGCAGGCGGCCTTTGCCGTGCTTCCGGGGTCGAACTCGCCTAGGGTCATGCCGCGCAGAGTGACTGCGAGAGCCTGGCAACCCGTGTTACCCGATTGGCCGGCCAGCACAGGCAGGAAAACGGCGAGCAGCACGATCTGTTCGAGCGTGTTTTCGAAAACGCCGACCACGGCCGCCGCGACGAAGGCGGTGAGTAGGTTGAGCTGTAGCCAGGGATGCCGGAAAAACAGGCTGCGTTTCCACGGCGTGGAAAGGCGCTCCTCCTTCTCGACACCGACCATGCTACCGGCCTGCGCGCTCAAATCGATGGCCTGTTGCTCGAACATCTGTTGCCCGCGCACCAGACCGACCAGTTTTCCCCCGGCATCGACAACGGGATAAACTGGATAGTGGCGGTCGAGCGTGGAGCGCATCGCATCGAGCAGGGGAGTGTCAGCTTTGAGTGCGAAAACGTTCCTGAGCATGACCTCCTCCAACCGCATCGAGTGGTCGGTGAAAAGCAGGTCCCGCATGGTGATCACGCCGACGAAGCGACCCGTTTCATCCGAGACGAAGCCGTAGGTGATGAACGCGCTCTTCACCATCTCGCGCAGGGCGTCGATGACCTCGCCGATGGTTTCCTGCGGGGGGAATACGCCGATCGGCGGCTCCATCAAGCGCCCGACCGAGCCCTGCGGGTATTGCTGTTCCATTTCAACTGGCGGCAGCGCTTCGGTATTCATTTATGGGGAAACTAGCCAATCGATCCGTTATGCCAAGAGCGATAACGGGGTGAAATCACGCTTCCGCCGACCGGATTTTTTCCGCGAGGTATTTTTGGAAATGCCAGATGGGCTCCTCAAGATGGCTGAGCCGCCCCTGGCTGTATCCGTCGGAGCGCATGCCGCGCTGTGTGGCCGCGCAAACTTCCATATCTTCCATGTGGAACGCGACCCCCGCCCCGACTTCCCTGGCTTTCACTGTCTCATAATCCGCCATCCCTTTTGCGGCGGCCTGGATAATCATGGTAGTCATCAGCGTGCAGGTTTCCGGGCCGGTGGGGAGCAGCCGGTACCAGTAAACCCGGTCGGGTGCGGTGAAGAGCAGGAAGTTCGGGAAGCCGAGATATACGCCCCACTCGAGCAGATCCTCACCCTCAAGCCCTGCGAAAACGGGGAAGGCGGTGCCCGCGTCACCGCTCGCCATGATCTCTTCCCGCATCTCTTTTTTCA
Source organism: Verrucomicrobiaceae bacterium (assembly GCA_027485615.1). GTDB lineage: Bacteria > Verrucomicrobiota > Verrucomicrobiia > Verrucomicrobiales > Akkermansiaceae > Luteolibacter. The sequence continues at coordinate 7,899 of JAIXQS010000103.1, read as the reverse complement.
GCGGCAGGTGCATCGCTGAAAACTCAGGATCATACGGCTCCGTCCAGCAGCCCTTTGCCGGGAGGAAGGGTTCCAGCGTCTTCATGTGCGCTCCTAGGTGATGGTAGGCCTCCATGAAATTCTCCAGCAGGATCTTCCAGTTGAACTCGCATTCCCAGTGCCGGGACCAGACGAGTTCGCCATCGCCCATATGCCATTTCCCGACGAACTGATCCCTAAATCGTCCGTATTTCTCGGCAAGCGGCGCGATCTCCCCGGAAAGCGTCACGAAGACGAAGCCCTCCCAGATCTCGCTTCGGTAGCTGTGGAGGCACACCTCGCTGCGGTCGAATCCTTCCGCCTGCTGCATCTCCGGCGCACCGATCAGCTTACCGGTTAGGTCGTAGCTCCAGAGATGATACGGGCAGAGGATAACTCGCTTGTTACCCTCTTCGGCATGCCCGAAGCCGCTGGGCATCAGATCCATCCCGCGGTGCCTGCAGACGCGCGACACCACCCGGATTTCATCGTCTTTCCCCCTCACCACCAGCATCGGCTCACCGCCCACATCCGCGCGCACGAAGTCCCCGGCCTTCGCGACCTGCGAGACGTGGCAGAGCGAGATCCATTCCTTGCGGAAAATCTCCCTGGTCTCGAAGTCCATGAAATCCTTATCCGTGTAGATACCGGGCGGCATCGTTTCGGCGCGTTCGCGGGGCTTCGCGGCGGTCTCCTTCACTTGTTGGCAGAGGGCTTGCGGGTCGGACTTTTTCGTAGGCGGGCTGATTACTGTATTCATGGTAGTTTCGGTTTATGGTTTGAATTCTTTCTCAAATCTCTCTCTCAGCCGGTGGCCGATCCAGCGGTTCACTTCCCAGAGATCCGCCACCGGCACCTGCGTGAAAGGGGCTGCCTGCAGGTATCCGTCGGGGCCGAACTCCGGGGTCATCGTTACGGTCTGGGAGCCCCTTTCGGCCATGGATTCCCAGACGCGATCCCACCAGCGCTCGTGGGCTTCGAGAGCGTAAAGGTATTCGGGTGCGCGGGGATCGGGCACCTGGGCGCCTTGCGCGTAGCCGACCCTCGGCTGGATGTGATGGGCGTGTTGTGCCGCGAGCCGCAGGATCTCCGGTTCCTCATCGAGGATCAGGCGCTCGGTGACCACGCACCAATGGCTGAAGTCGCAGGTGATTTTCAGGCCGGGCAGGCGTACCATGATGTCCCGGAAAAGCCAGGGATTGTGGCTGTATCTACCCCGGTGGGTTTCCACGGAGACAGCGATCCCATGCTCCTGCTCAAGGTCGAGGACACCGGAATGGAAGACCATCGCCTGATCAAAATCCCATGCATCGTAACCGCCCATGGTGTTGATGAATATTGGATTTCCTGGGAGGCTCCGGATGATGCCATCTTCCAGGGAAACAAGATGATGGTGTGCCGATTTGCGCGGTTCCGGCACGAAAATTCCAGGCGGTGTGCAGGTACTCACCTCGGCGATCCATGGCAGGTTTCCTTTTTCGAGATCCGAGAAGAATCGACGGCTCGCGTCCTCATCCAAAGGCACGGCTGCCTCTATGCCACCGAAGCCGGCTTCTTTCGCCAGCGCGACCGCTTCCGGGAAAGTCCCTTCGTGGCCCCAGAGTGTCTTGAATAGAATCGCTTTCATATTGCTCTTTTGTAATCTTCCACCACGCGGAACCCGAGGTTGTCCCAGTGCGCACTTTCAGGCGCCCAGTCCCGCCATGAAGTGCGCAATACTCGCGGCAGGTGATCCCAACCACCGCCGCGAATCACCCGGCAGCTTTTTTTCCCATCCGCCAGCCACGGAGCCGTCCCAACCGGCGCGCCCTTGTATCCCGGATGCCATGTGTCCGCGACCCACTCGCAGACATTGCCGATCATGTCGTAAAGCCCGAAAGCGTTGCGGCCATAGGAGCCGACCGGCATCAGTTGGCCTTTGCCGATTTGAAATCCGAGCTCGTCGTAGAGGTAGTTTGCGTCATCCGTGGAAACGTCCGAGCCGTGGGGGAAAACGGTTCCGCTGCCCGCGCGGCAGGCGTATTCCCACTCGGCCTCGCTGGGTAGGCGGCATCCGATCTCGCGGCAGAACGCGCCAGCGTCCGGGAAACTGACACAGACCACGGGCGCATTGCCTGGTAGGTCAAGGGCGTTGCCGGGCGTTAGCTTGCCCATCACCGAGATCCATTGCTCCCGCGTGATGGGTGTCTCAGATATCAGGAAACCTTTTTCCACCACGACCTCCCTTGGCGGTAGCTCCACTTCGGAGACGAACTTATCAGCCTCCATTCCACCCATGATGTAACGACCGGGAGGAATGGCCGCCATCGGCAGCGGATACGATGCGCTGCCTACGACGCACGGATGACACGATTCGATCATGTGGTTTCGGAAGAATTGTGACTATTTCATTCCACCCACGACCGCCTTGATCGGCGCGAGGTCGATGCCCGCCTCCATGGGATGCGCCTTCTTGACCATGCCGAATTTAAGCCACCACTCGGTAGTGAGTTCCCAGTGACGGGTGATCTCATTATTCGTTCCGAAAGGCGGATCGCCGTCCATCGCGCCCATGAACTTCGCGGCCTCCCCCAGATCGAAGGGGTAGATCCCCCCGTCCGTAGCACTGCCATCCTTGCCGAGCACAAGTTCGACATCCTCCACGCTGAAGCCGAGCCCCTTCGCCATGATCTCGTTCGCCTCCTTCGGGTTTTCCTTCCAGTATTTCACCGCCTCGAAATAGGCCTGCATCACCAGCTTCGCGGCCTCCGGGCGTTCCTTGAGGAATTGTGCACTCATATACATCCCGTCTCCGAGCAGCGCTGTTTTCTTGAAATACGGATCCTTTGAGGTAGCCATGACCTTGGAACCGGGGAGAGTGGAAAGCACCTTGCTGCCGAAGGGCTCCCAGAATTCGCCCGCCACCACCGAGCCGCTGACCATGGCCGCGACCGCATCATCCATGATTACGTTGGTGTATTTCACCTCGTCGAATTTCACCCCGTTTTCCTCGAGCCAGATGCCCATGTAGATCTGCGTCAGTCCGCCTTCGAGCACGGCCACCTGCTTGCCCTTGAGATCCGCCGCCGTCTGCACGTCGGGACCGAAGATGATCTTGTCGGTGCCGTAGGACGGATTCGTATAGGTGACCATTTTCACCGGCACACCGCTGTCAGCCGCGATGGGACCGTATTCGACCGTGGAGGAAGTCACGTCGAGCTGTCCCGCTGCCATTTGCCCGAAGCTCTCATAAGGATCTTCGATGATGACGATGTCCAGCTCGAGGCCGGGGACGAGGTTCTTCTCCTTCGCGACATACCAGAACGCGTATCCTGGCCAAGAAAACAGCGAGAGCTTCACCTTCTCCTTGCCGTCCCCGGTCTTCGTGGTTTCCACCGTTTCCTTGCACCCCGCGGAGAAAAACGCCGCGCCCATCAGCCATGCCATCAGTTTCATTTTCATATCGATTCTTATTTTTCAGGAGTTATTCGTGGAGATACGGGAACGCTTTCCTATGGATCAGGCGGATCAAGAGATCCGAGAGCAGACCGAGGATTCCGATCGTGAGAATCCCCGCCATGATGCTGTCCACCTCCAGGAAACGCTTCGCCCGCATCATCGTCGCGCCGATCCCATCGGTGGCCGCGACAATCTCGGCGATGACCAGGTAAGTCCAGCTCACCGCCAGAAGTTGGCGTGCCGTATCCACGTAAAGGGGCATCGCGGCGGGCAGCAACACCTTCCTCAGGACGGACATTTTCCCTGCGCCCAGCGTCCGCGAGCATTCCACTAGCTCCAGCGGCACCGACTTGGTGTTGTCCATGAAAAGTGTGATCAGGAAAAACACCACGCCGATAACAAGCAGAGCGATTTTCTGCGAATCGCCGGTGCCGAGCCACATCAGCAGGAGCGGCACGAAGGAGGGCGCGGGGAGGTAGCGGAAAGGGGATACAAGAGCATTAAAGAAGCCCTCGACCGGAGTAAACGCGCCCATCAGGATGCCGATCGGCAGGGCGATCACCACCGCGAGCGCGAAGCTCGTGAAAATGCGCCGCAGGCTCTGTATCACATCCGCCGCGAAATCCTTCTCGGCGAACAAAGTGACCCACGCGTCGAATACGTTCGCGGGGGAGGGGAAGAGTGTGGGATCAGCCAGCCCGAGGTCGGACACCGCCTGCCATACCCCTAGGAAAACCAGCCATGCTGCGATGCCAAGCGATAGCCGCCCGCCCGTGCCGATCTTGTGGCGGAACTCGAAAATGGAACGTCTCGCGCCGCGTTTCGAACCTCCATCCGCCCGCCGCCCGGAAACTTCCGCTGCATTCGTCATGATGGAGATCGTTTTCATTCCGTGAGCGCAAGAAGCACTGTGAGGAATCTAAGCATTGGCTGTGCCAGATCGGAATCTAGTTGCGTGTGCAAATAAAAATTCCGCTCGATATTCGCCTTCCTGCTGTCCTAACTTTATTCATTCGGATGCCCGCCGCCCCTGCCACCTCTCCCGCCACCCTGACGGATCCCCGCCAGGTCGCATGGCGCCTATTGCTGACCGTGCACGCGCATGCCTACCGGAAGATCGACGCGGATCTCCAGCGCGCGGGCGCTCTTTCATTCGATGACTACGATGTCCTGCTCACCCTGAACGAGGCGGAGAACGAAACGCTGCGCATGAGCGAGCTGGCCGAGGCCGTCCTGTTGAGCAACAGCGGAATGTCCCGGCGCGTGACGGCTCTCGTCGCGGCGGGACTCGTCACCCGGAAGCAATCGGAGCGCGACGGACGGGTGTTCCGCGTGAAGCTCACTGCGAAAGGCAGCAAGGCTCTGGATGTCACATGGGAGCGTTACAGCCCCCTGATCGACGATGTTTTCTCGCGTTTCCTCAATGAAAAGGAAGCCCTCGTCATGGCGGAGCTGTTGCAGAAAATCCTTCACGGAACCGGGCTGGAGAGGCACCGTGATCTCCTGGACAAGGGAATGACTGACGCTCCGAAATAAGCGCTCACTCCGGGAGCGGTGAGTATTCGTCGTATCGGGGAAGGATGTAGATCGCTTCATTCCATTCCAGCGCATCCACGAGCCAGCATTGGTCTTCGGGAGGGAAGCGGTCGGGTTCCTCGAGGCTGCATGTGCTCACCTCGAAGAGATGCGGGATCGCGGGATCGAAAAACACCAGCGGCGTCCCGCAATCGCCGCAGAACGATCTCTCACGCTCCGCGAAACGGATCATTTTCGGACTCCCTTTTGTCCACACGAGCGCACCGGTGTGGAAAAAAGTCCATGCCACCGCATGCGCGCCGCTGGCTTTTCTGCAATCCACGCAATGGCAGAGACATGTCCTCAGGGCGGGTTTCGAGAGCGCGTATCTCACCGCGCCGCAAAGGCATGCGCCCTCAATCATAGCGAGGCCTTTCCATTCCACGCCACTTTTCCGGCGGCAGCGGGGGTTCCTCCGTCTTTGCCTTATCTAACAGATCGGAGAGGCCATCGACCATTTTGGAAAAGAGCAACGCGCCTTCCTCCGCCGTGGCGTCGGAGGGTTTGCCGGTCACGCCGTTGAGGCTCGTCTGCGCCACTGGATAAGAGAACACGGTGCCGCCGGTACGATCCTCGTCATCGCTGGTCGCCAGCCGGTCCATACGCACGAGTTCAGGAAAGAGATGAAGCATGAGTGAGGTTTCCGCCCGGTTCGCGTGGAGGTCGGCCGCGTCGGATGTGTATGTTTCCCAGACGTCATCGCCGACCTGGAAAACATGCACCAGCCCGACCTGCAGGCGCCCCATGTATTCCAGCCGCAACTGATCCACCGCCACGCGCGCCGGGGCATCATTGCCGAAGTGGGAATTCACCAGCAGGAGCCGCTTCCACCCGGTGGCGACCGCCCACGCAGAGATCTCACGGATTGCGGCGATGAAGGTTTCGTGCCGCAGCGAGAATGTTCCCGGCCACTTCGGCGTGTGGCCCTGGGAAACCGTGTAACGTAGCGCCGACATCGCCAGCACGCCCGTCCGCGCGGAGGCCGCAGCGCAGACTTTTTCCACGAGCAGTGTATCCATCCCCACCGGCAGGTGCGGGCCGTGCTGCTCGGTCGCACCCATCGGCAGCATGAGCAGCCCGCCGTTTTTCTCGCGCAGCTCCGCGATCTCCGGGTAGGCGAGGTGTTCGAGGAATATCGGTTTCATGGGTCAGAACATCCGCGCGTAGGTGTCGATCTCCCACTGGCTGACGCGCTGGTGGTATTGCCGCCATTCCTCGCTTTTGTAGGTGATGAATTCGTCGCGCAGTTCCTGGCCGAGCGTTTCGGTGACGAAGGGATCGGCGGCGAAGGCGGCGACGGCTTCGTCGAGGGTGCGGGGGAGTTCGCAGATGCCCGCCTCGGCGAGCTGCTCGGGCGTCCACTCGTAGAGGTTCGCCTCCATCGCGGGGCCGGGGTCGAGGTTTTCACGGATGCCCTCGAGGCCGGCGGCGAGTGCGAGGGCGGCTGCGAGGTAAGGGTTGCAGCCCGCGTCCGCGTTTCGGCTTTCGAAACGGCCGCCGCCCATGGGCACGCGGACGGAGTTGGTGCGGTTGTTGCTTCCGTAGCTGTTGAAAACGGGCGCCCAGGAGTAATAGGACATCAGGCCTTTCCTGACCAATCGCTTGTAGCTGTTCACGGTCGGCGCGAAGGCCGCGCAGAGCGCCGGGCCGTGCTTCAGGATGCCGGCTACGAACTGGTAGCCGAGGGTCGTCAGGCCGAGCCCGCGCGGATCGTCCTCGATGGAGCATTTGAAAAGGTTCTGCCCTGTTTCCTTGTCGAAGAGCGACATATTGAAGTGCGCCCCGCTGCCCGTCTTGTCCGCGAAGGGTTTGGGCATGAAGGTGGCGAGCAGGCCCTCCTCGGCGGCGTATTGCTTCGCCATGAGGCGGAAGAAAATGTAGCGGTCGCACATCGTCAGCGCGTCGGCGTAGTTGAAATCGAACTCGAACTGCGAGTTCGCATCCTCGTGATCGAGCGAGTAGAGATCCCAGCCGAGGTCGTTGATCGTAGTGGAGACCTTGTCGAGCCAGGTGTAGCGGTCGAGGAAACGTTTCACGTCGTAGCAGGCCTTTTTCTGGTCGTCGTCGGAGTTGGGGATCTCCAGTTTCCCCTCATCCGTGAGTTTCACGACGAACAGCTCGCACTCGATCCCGAGGTTCATGCCGAAGCCCATCTCCGCCGCCTTCGCGAGCTGTTTTTTCAGCGCGACGCGGGTGTTGATCTCATAGGGTTCGCCCTTAAATGTGTTGTCCGCCGGGAACCACGCGACCTCCTTGTTCCAGGGCAGAACGATGAGGCCGTCGAGGTCGGGGACGGAGGCGATTTCGTCGTCGTTCGGGCGCTGGCCGAGGCCGTCGAGCGCGTAGCCGGTATAGAGCTCGCTGCCCGCCGCGAAATGCTCGAAGTGATCGATGGGCACGAATTTCCCTTTCGGGACGCCGTGGATGTCCACGTAGGCGCCCACACAATATTTCACCCCTTGCGCCTTGAGTGTTTCCTTGAGGGCGGTGGCTTTTGCTGCTTGTTGTTCGGTTGGTTTCATAAGTTATTTGGAAAAGGTATGATCGGTTCGGGCGTCGGGAACCCATGGAAAGGGGTTAAGTTTTCAGATCACATCGGGATCCGGCTTCGCGATGCGGAGCACGGGGGCTTCCTTTTGCTCGCGGCCGGGTGGGTGGATGAGGTTCTCGATGTGTTTGCGCGTCGCGCCGAAGGTGGGTTCGAAAAGCTGGTCGTTGTGGCGCGGCCTAGGGACTGGCACCTGAACCATTTCGCGGAAGCGACCCGGATTCGCGTCGAGCACGAGGATACGGTCGGAAAGGAACACGGCCTCATCGAGATCGTGCGTGATGAAGACGATGGTGATGTCCACGTTTTTCCAGATATCT
>JAIXQS010000002.1 GCA_027485615.1 Verrucomicrobiaceae bacterium | reverse complement strand
GTGGCGACCTGCGAATCCCTTTTCGAAGAGGCCCGTACCATCGCCGTCTCCAAACGTTGCAAAGCCCGGGTGCTGATTGATGTTCATAACAAGGCGAGCGAAAACTACCTTCGCAGGGTCGCGATTGTTCATGAGAAAATCAACGCGGACGGCAGTGTTGCAGCCGGAACATGGGTCTTGGCCAACCGCGGCTACGAAATGCCCAAAGGAACCTATTTTAGCGTGAAATACTCGGCCTTGAAAAGCGGCGGCAAAATCAAGGAGGAAACCTTTGGCGGCGCGGACATCAAGCCCGACTACCACGGCAAATACGCCTACTACGAATTCAACGCGGAGGGTATCTTCGAGGACGCAGGTTCCAGTTTCGTTGTCGGCAGCGGCATCCGGCCGGGGAATCAGGAACCCAAAACCACGAAGGGAGCCGCGCGAGACTTCTCGGGATTTGTCGTCTGGCGCAACGGGCGGACCTCCTCTTTCCGCACTCCGGAGCAGATCCAAAACCCGAAACTTCCGGACGGCAATCAACCATTTAATTTCTAACGCCTTCATGAAAACCCCCTCCCATTCATCCGATATTCCCAAACGCCGCCGGTCTGCCGCGTTCACACTCACCGAAACCGTCATCGCGATCGGCGTCCTCGCCGTTATGCTGACCGGTTTCATCGCCGTCTTCACACCCGCCGCTCAGGGCATCCGCCGCTCGATCAGCTCTGAGCAGGCAGACCGGCTTACTACGACGCTTGAAAACGAACTGGCAACACTTAGAGCAAACTCAGAGAGCCCTGCCCCTGCCCCCGCATTCGCCACCAGTTTCGACAAGGCCTTCAAATGGATTCAGGAGGGCAACAAACCCACCAACGCAATCCCGATCTTCGTTTACCAATATCGTGGCGACCCGACAAAGCCGTTCCGCAACGATGGCACACCGACTCCTAAGACTACCATTACAGGAGAACCCGGCAAAGACTACATCGTTCAATCGATGGCACGCCGGCTCACCGACGCCGAACTCGAGAATGACCTCAAGGCCATCGAGGGATCCGTTTTCTTCGTGAAGCCCACTCAACTCGTTTTTGAGGCAGGTCAGTTGGTTCTCAGCAAAACTCCCGCAACCATCAAGAACGCAGACGGAACGAATGCAGAAAATACCCAGGCTTTGCCATACAAGGAGGCGATGATCGCATTCTCCGCCGAATTCCACAGCGTCCCCACCAAGTCCATCGCTTACCTGAAAAGCACTACTTTTACGACACGCTTCAACAGCACCTCCATCAAGCCCATCTTCACCCGCAATCTTGCCGTGCGCCGCTAAACCGCAGGAACTATCATCATGAAAACCCCATCCAAGAAATCCCCTCGCGGCTTCACCCTCATCGAACTACTCGTGGCGATGGCGATCACCACGATCATCATCACCGTGCTCGTATCGGTCACATCGATGGCGCTGGAGACATGGAACCGCAACCGCGCGGAAATCAGGGCCGCCCGCCAAGCCAAGTCCATGATCGATACGATGGCGCGCGACTTCGAATCCTTCGTGTCCCGCAGAGGCAACACCTTCGAATGGCTTTACGCAAAATCGAACCCTTCCTCCGATGGCCCTAAAGGCAGCGCCAGCCCGAACGCGATCGATCTCGTCTTTTTCTCGGCGGCCACCGACCGTTATGAGGGGAAAATCGGAACCGCCTTCCCCAACAACAATGGCGATGTCTCCACCGTCGGATACAAACTCACTTACAAAGACCCCATCGCCGGAGCGACGAATGACGAATTCAAAACCTTTGTGCTTTATCGCAAGATCGTGAATCCGAATGTGACATTCGCGAACATACTCGGCCAAGCGACCATAAAGGCTCCGTTCGACACGGCTAAGGACGTGGCCGACGAAACGGCCATCGACAAGGAGGAAAACTTCATCTGCGAGAACGTCTATCAGTTCACCGTCACATTCCACGTGAGCACGACAACTGCCGCCGGTTTGAAATCCGTCACCGTCCCTGTCGGAAAAGGTGCGAAATCGGTGGAGGAATTCCGGGTCACAGGAGGTGGCATACAGACCACTTTCGTTCCCGACGGGGTGACCAACGAACAGCTCAAGGCCGGGCGCCTCTCTGCTGCGGAAATCTCCATCACCGTGCTCAGCGACTTTGGGATGCAACAAATGCGCAGGCGCAGCGATCTCACCGGCACCAAACTCAACGATTTCATCGCGCAGCACTCCTACCAGTATTCAAAGGTCGTGCAACTGCCGGGCTCTTGAGAGGAACCGTGGTTTAGAAACCACGTCTGCAACAGGAATGCGCTTCACCTGTCTTTCGCCATGCAGGTCGCGATTTCTAAATCGCGGTTCCTGTCTGCCCATCTTGAAAGGAACCGTGGTTTAGAAACCACGCCTGCAACAGGAATACGCTTCACCTGTCTTTCGCCATGCAGGTCGCGATTTCTAAATCGCAGTTCCTATCTGCCCAAAATGCTCTTGGACTGATCCATGTCCATGGATCGCTGCTCCTTCCAGTCGATCACGGAAGGGGCTTTGTAAGTCTTCCGCTGGCTTTCGGTATACGCGTTCGCAGGCCTGTCGATCGCAGGGTTCCCGCTCTCACGCGCCGATTCGCGGGGCAGGGTGTTGGTCTTGAAAGGATCAGAGCTTCTCGCGGCCTTGCCGTTATCGCGAGCCACCTGGCCATCCTGTCGGGCCTTCGTCTGGAACCTGGATCCATCCGTATCGCCTTCATAGGGTTTCTTTCCGTATTCCTTGCTCCCCCACCAGGATTTCTTCGCGTAGTCGCCGGTCTTATAGCGCTCCATGGTATCGAGCTTGTCCTTGAAATACGGCGTATCGCGCTGGCTGTCATAGCTGCTGCGCTTGTCGGATTTGGGCACCCATTCGCCTTTCTCGTTCTGCTTGTAGCCTGCGCTTTCGGAAAGCCTTTCCTGCAAGCCCGGTCTCGCCGCCTCAGTGGGCTTCGAGTCATCGACCTTTTCCTCGGCGCAGGAAACCATGAAGGCGCACCCGGCCGTAAGCAACAAACTCGCTGTCCGACGGTTGCTCATATTTTTCCCTCCAATTTGCGTTCGAGCGACTGGTCGGGCAGAGCTCCCCTTTCCAAGGCTTTTTGGTAAAACTCCCGAGCTTCCTCAAGGCGCCCGCTCTTCGCATAGATAAGTGCGATGTTGAAGTATGGCTCGCTTGGAACGGGATCTGCCATGATGGCCGATTTGAAATTCGCCTCGGCGTCGCCCATTTCGCCCATGCGATATGCGACGGTTCCAAGCAGCAGATAGGCTTTGGCGTCGTCGGGTGCGAGGTCGACGCAGCGCTTCACATGCAGCTCCGCCCCGGCGAAATCCCCTACCTTGAGGCGGGCATAACCCAGCATCCGATGCGCGTATGGATTATTCGCATCGAGTTCAACGGCGCTCGTGAAACTCTCCGTGGCGGATAGCGGATCATCCAGCTTCAGTTGCACGACACCGAGCTTGCAAAGGGCGGGTACGTGGCCGGGGTTTTGCTCGACCATGAGTTCAAAGAGTTCCCTTGTCGGCAGCAACCTGCCGGCCAGGTAGGCTTTCGTGGCCGCCCGGTCATAGCTTTCCATTTCGCGGTTCAGGTCGGAGGTGGCGCGTCCCACCGTATTGCGATCCCTTGCGAAGGGGGAAACGAACTCACCGTCAACCTGCTGGTCCGCTACGAGTTTTTGTTCCTCCGGGGTCAATGCCATCTCCGCGCCTACGAATAGTTCGATGGCCTCGTTCAGGTTCTCGTCCTCTTGGCCGAGCTGTTTCGCTGCCTCAACAATCACCTCTTTCGCCTGTCTCCTGTGCTCCTGCACCCGGAGCTGGCGGCGGATCACTTCGCGCAGCATTTCCACTTCCGCGGGATCTGCATTCACTTCGCCTTTCGCCAGCGCCGCCTCTTCCCCGTTCAGCTTCTCGGTCAATTCCTCCAGGCGTTTCGTTTGCTCGCGGTTCTCATGCTGGAGGCGGTTGATCTGGCTTTTCGCAATCGCAAGGTCGCGCAAAGCATCCACGATGTCGTCTTTCGCGGCGTTGTTGTCCTTGTTAAGGCGATCCACCTTCTCGTTCGCCTCGCGCAGGTCTTTCGCAAGACCCATGTTCTGCTCGATAAGTTCCTGGGTGCGATCCGCCTCGCTCAGCTTAAGCAACGCCGCCATCTGGTCTCGCTCACGCAACAGGCCATCGCGCTCCTCACGCAGATCGGCGAAGGCATCGCGGCTCTCCTCCAGCTCGTTCTTCAGCGCAGCGATCTGACCCTGCGCGTCCTCGAGTTCCTTCGATTTCACCACGAGCGCTTTCTCAAGCATCTCCATCTGCTTGCGCTGTCCCTTCACCACATCGTTCGCCACCTGACGTTCCTTCACCAGGTTGCGGTTCAGGTTCGCCTCGGACTGGCGCAGCTCCTCGGCCTGTTTCCTCATGATCTCCATGTCCGCGGCGAGGATCTCGATCTTGGAAAGCGCTTCCGTCTGCTGGCTGCGGCTGGTTCTCAGGGCCATCCCCATCGCCT
>JAIXQS010000120.1 GCA_027485615.1 Verrucomicrobiaceae bacterium | reverse complement strand
CAAGGGGCCGGGACCGAGGTAAAAGTGTTTTGTACTCTGCCGCAAGGGGTCGGGACCGAGGTAAAAGTGTTTTGTACTCTGCCGCAAAGGGTCGGGACGGGGGCGTCGGTGTGGCCTTGCGCGCGGATCGTCCCGTGACTCCGGATGTCGGCGATGATGAGGATGATGAGGATGATGTTAGGTTTTTCGGCGGCGAGCACCTCCCGGCTGGCCTGTCGTGGTGCAGCCCTGCGCCGAAAGCTCACTGATCCAAAGCCTTGTTCGGGAAAATCGGCGAGGGCTTGTGGCGCTCTTCCATGATCCTGAGCATCGCGGCGACGCGTTCGGGTTCCTCCTTCGACAGGTTTTTGGTTTCCGCGAGGTCATTTCCAAGATGGTAGAGTTCGGGTTTCCCGTTTTTCGCGAGATCGTATTGCACGAGTTTCCAATCGCCCTGGCGCAGCGCGCGGCGGGTGTTTGATTCGTGGAATTCCCAGTAGAGGAAATCGTGTGCACGCTGCCCGCCCTTGCCGGTGAGGGTAGGCGCGTAAGAAATGCCGTCCACACCTCCGGGTGCGGGGACACCGGCGAGTTCGCAGGCGGTGGGCAGGAAATCCCAGAACGCGCTGACGTGGTCGCTTGCGCCCGGCTTGGTGATACCGGCGGGCCAATGGGCGATCATCGGCACGCGGATGCCGCCTTCGTAAAGGTCGCGCTTGCCGCCGCGCAGAGGGCCGGAGGAGTTGAACATCCTGGGGTTGTAGCCGCCCTCGAAGTGCGGGCCGTTGTCGCTGGTGAAAACGATGAGCGTGTCTTTCGCCACACCTTTTTCCCCAAGAGCTGCGAGCAGCCGCCCCACGTAGCCGTCCAGCGCCTCGACCATCGCGCGGTAATGCGCGGCGGGATCTTTCACCTGCGTGTAGTGGCCTTTCGAATGCCTCACGCCCGCTCCCCCCGGCACGGAACCTTCCGGGCCGATCAGCGAGGCATGGGGGATGGGGTAGGACAGCAGCAGGAAAAACGGGTCCTCCGTTTCGCGGATGAATCGCTCGGCGCGGGCGGTGTAGAGCTCCGCGTCGTAGGATTTGCCGGAGTGGAGCTTGTTGCCCTCCAGCCCGATCTTTTTTTCCTGGTCGTAAACGAAGAGGGGGTAGCGGAAGTGGCCGTCAACGTGGCTGGTCGTGCCGTAGAAGACATCGAAACCCTTGTTCAGCACGTGCTGCGGGTTCCGGGTGTTTCCGGTAACGCAGGACTTGCCTACCATGGCGGTGCGGTATCCGGCGCGCTGCAGCAGGGTGGCCACTGTCAGGTCTGCGGGGTCAGGCCGTAGCTCGAACTCGCCGTTGCCGCGCAGCCATGTGCTGCCGGTGTCCAGGCCGGTCATCAGCGTGCTGCGTGAGGGAGCGCAGACGGTTGAGCCGGAATAGTGCTGGGTGAAACGGATGCCCTCCGCGGCGAGCTTGTCGAGCACCGGCGTCCTGATGGTTTTCTGGCCGTAGCAGCCGAGATCGCCGTAACCGAGGTCGTCCGTGATGATGAAAATGATGTTTGGTTTCGCTGCGGCGGAAATCGGCGAATGGGAAACCGCCGCTGACAGAACGAGCAGGGAAAGGGAGATGAGCTTTTTCATTTCCGACAAGATGAAGAGACGAGACATGAGCAACGGTTCAGTTTTTCGGAGCCGGCACTCCGTTGTCAGGATAGAGGAGAAGGTAATCCCGCAGCAACTCCGCCGCCCGCTCTTGCGCCGCTTCGAGGGATAGGCCGTCCGGCACTCCGGGGCGATTGTGACCGGTTTTGCTGAGCCATGCGTGCTTTAGTAATCCAGCGCGTGTTTCCAGGATGGACAAGGCTTTGCCATCGGCGGACGCCGGTTTCCCGGGCAGTTGCCAAAGCGGCCAGATTTGCCTGACAACGGATGCTGCGATGAAATCATGGCCTCTCTCGCCCGGATGCACCTTGTCGCTCGCATAGACGAAATTCGGATCCTTTCGTTTTTCCGCGGCGATGGCGGCGCGCAGATCGGCGCGGATATCGATTGCCTGCCAGCCTTCCTGCGCTGCCAGCCATGCCGCTTGCGCATCAAGAACCGCATCGTAGCCCTGCGGAGCTTCCGCCGGGTGATCGCCGTCAAACAACGGTGCGGTGATGATCACAAGCTTTGCGCCTTGCTTCTCGGCCGCCGTCTTCAGCCGTCTCATTCCTTCCTGGAAAGCTTTCTGCCTTGTTTCATCGAGCGGCATGTAGATGCCATCGTTCATACCGTAGCACGCCAGGATGTGGGTCGGCTTGAAGGCGTCAAGGATCCGACCCAGCCGCTCATGTAAATCAGGTCTCGGGAATTTCCCGCCGGCATGACCCGGCTCCGAAAGCCCTGAGACGGTTTCGCTCGCCAGCCCGAAGTTGACGATTTCCGCTTCGGTGAATGCCGGAGCCGTGCGAAGCGCGGATTCCACCAAGGTCGGCCAGCGACCGCTGTATGTTATGCTGTCTCCGAGGATGGCGATGCGAGGCTCGCCGGCCATCGAAACAAGGTGGCCGAGCAACACTGCCAGGATGACGGAGAAGCTCTTCATGGTGTTTTTGTATACAGGGAGATAAGCGGGTTACTTTCCATCGAACTTTTTCCCGCCGCGCGGCTTGTCGCTTTTGGGAGGTGTCAGGCCGTCGTCGGGTTGGCCGGAGAAACGCCACGGGTCGTTGAGGCGGCGCATTTCGGCGAGGAGAAGGGTGCGCATCTCGGCGAGTTTGGCTGCGTGCTGCGGATCCTTGGCGAGGTTGGTGGCCTTGGGGTTTTCGTGCTCGGCGATGAGCTCGTGGGGGTTTTCCTTCAGGCTGAAAAGCTGGGTTTCGCGGACGCCGGGTGCTTCGTATTCGATGAGTTTCCAGTCCCCCTGTTTTACGCAGCGCATGCCCGGCTTGCCGCCGCCGCTGTAAACGCCGTAAAGCGTGTCGCGGACGGTTTGTTTTTCACCGAGAAGCACGGGCTTGAAGCTGGTGCCCTCGTTGGTTTCCGGCGGGGAAACTCCGCTTAGGTCGCAGAAGGTGGCGAGCAGATCGCCGAGGTAAACGTTGCCGGGGGCGCGACCGCCGGGCTTGATGCCGGGGCCCTTGACGATCATCGGCACGCGCCATGTGTGCTCGTAGAGGTTCTGTTTACCCTGCAAGCCGTGGCGGCCTATGGCGATGCCGTGGTCGGCGGTGTAGAGGATGTAGGTGTTATCGAGTTCGCCCATTTCCTCGAGCCACGCGAGGACGCGGCCGATCTGGATGTCGATGTTTTCCGAGCAGGCGTATTCGCGGCCGATCTCGTTGCGGATCGTCGCTTGATCACGGCGCTTCCACACGCCGCTGACCGCCACTTCATCGCGCACGCCCATCTCGGTGTTGTCGAAGGGATGGGCTGGCAGCCAGTTCGGTGGCAGGGGCGGCTGCTTGGGATGGGCGGGCGGTGCCATCGAAGGATCCTTATGGTTGGTGGCTCCATACTTCGCGAGCAACTCCGGCGTGCCGTCGCGGACGTCGTGGGGATGGGAGAAGCCCAGCTGGATAAAGAAGGGGCGCCCGTCCTTCTTTGCCTTCCGCTCGCCGAGGTAATCGAGCACGCGCTCGGCATGCCATGCGCTGCCGGATTCGGCGGTGCCGCCGCGTTTGCTGGCATCATGCACCACGTCGAACAATTTGTCGGCGGCGGTGTAGCTGTTGCCATCCTTGCAGGTGCGCATGGTCGCGTAACCGGCGCGGCTGAAGACGGGGCCGAGGGTGTTGTTTTCGAGGCCAGGCGGGCAGTTTTTCGAACCGTGGCCGACAGGAAGGTGCCAGACCGTGCGGCCGCTTGAAATCATGTGGCGCGATGGGACGCAGACCGCGCCGGTGAAAGAACCCATGTGGTAAGCGGCGTCGAGGATCATGCCACCGGATGCGAGGCGGTCGATGACCGGCGAATCGAGGGTCGAGTCCGGGTTGTGGAATTTGAAATCGAAAGGCGACTGGTCATCGACGAGGATGAAGAGGATGTTGGGCTTTTCCGCAGCCAGCGCCGGAAAATGGAATGCGGAAAGGATGAGTAAGAGGCTGGCTTTCATAATTCTTTTCTGGCTTGGGACGGTGGATGGAGGCAGCCGCCCGCAAGGGGCTACGCGGATCGTTCACCGCATTATTCACCCGTCTTTGACACGCCGTCGAAAACGTTTGAGGGAGTCCTGACTCCTGGTGGATTTCCCGCCATATTGAGGGCTGATCCATCCATGCACGGATCAGCGCCGGGGCACTCCCGGTAAACGGCATCGGGGCAGATCACCAGCCCGGCAGCCGGAGGCAGCCGCTCCTTGCGGACTACGTCCGGAAGACCAAGCGGATCGAGTCCAGGCGGACGCGGGCTTGGGAGATGGCTTCGGTGGTTTCGCGGAGGGTGGCTTTGAGGGCTTCGGTTTCCGAGGGGGGGACGTGGGGGTTGCGTTTCGCGAGATCCTCGAGGCGGGCGATCTGTTTTGTGATCGTTTCGGCGGCGAGTTCGCGGGCGGCTTGGATGGGTTTCGCGGAGGCGCGTTTCGCGATGTCCTTGGCGGCGGCGGTCATTTTCGGGAAGATGTCGCGGCGGAAGGCTTCCTGGGAGACGAGGCGGCGGGGATCGCCGGGTTGCAGGGCGGCGGCGGGCGGGGCTTTGGTCTGGGCTGTCCCGTTGTGATTGACGATGACTCGCAGGAGGGTGGGAGGGAGGAAGCGGTCCAGGTGCAGGCGCGGCGGGGCGATGACTTCGAGCACGAAGGCGCATTCCAGCAGGATGGATTTTCCCTGGCCGGATTTCCATTCCGCAAAGGCGGCGTTGCCGTGGTTGCCATCGAGGAGCTGGCCGAGGGCGTCGCGGAACAGGGGGTGATCGAGGGTAAGGAACTGCAAGTCCTCGCGGGCGAGGGCGGTGGCGCGATCGAGGGTGGCGGAGAGGCCGTCCTCGGGGATGTCGGCGAAGGCCTCGGCCTGGCGATGGCCGCGCTTGAAGACGAAGGCGTTCGCGGAGAGATCGGAAACGTCCAGCCCGAGCTGGTCGAGGAGCCGGATGGCGAATTTCGCGAAGCGGGGATCGGTGTCGGCCTCGCGGATGGTTTCGAGGAGTTCCGCGGATTGGGAGGCGGGCGGGGCACCGAACTCCAGCAAGCGGTCGTGGCCGCTGGCGAGGCGGCGGGCGACGTCCGCTTTCAGGTTGGCGGAGCGTTTCAGGAAAGCGCGGAATGTTTCCGAAGACGGCGAGGCTGCGGCAAGGGCGTCGAGCTCCGGGAGCAGCTCGGTGGCGAGGGTGGTCGCGCCCTTGAGCGGCTCGGAAAAGACATCGAGCGCCTCGTGCAGCCAGCGCGCCTGGAGCTCGGATCTACTATCTTTCCCGTAGGGGATGTGGATATGGATGTCGCCGGTCTGGCCGATGCGGTCGAGCCGCCCGATGCGTTGCTCGAGGACTTCGGGATCGCGGGGCAGGCCGAAGAGGACGAGGTGGCGGGCGAACTGGAAATTCCGCCCTTCCGATCCGATCTCCGAGCAGATCAGGATGCGCGCGCCATCGGTTTCCGAGAACCACGCGGCGTTGCGGTCGCGCTGGAGCAGGGATAGATCCTCGTGGAAGAGGGCGGCCTCGACATGGATTTGCGCGAGGAGTTTTTCCTGCACGCTGATGGCGGCCTCGGGAGAGTTCGTGATGAGCAGGATTTTCTCGGTGGCGGGCAGGTCGCGGATCAGCGCGGCGAGCCACACGTAGGGCGACGCGCCTTTTTCCAGCGGATGGATGACGGGCAGGCGTTTCGGGAAGCCGGTGAGGCGCTCGCGGGTGTTGCGGAACAGGACGCGGCCGGTGCCGAAGGAGTCGATGAGCTCGGAAACGAGCGGCTGGCGGGCGGATTCGTCGCCGGCGACGAGGGCGCGGAGATGGGCTGCGGCGCGAGGGGAGTCTTCGGTGAAAGCGGAGGCGCTCTCGGGGATTTTTCCGGCGACGAGGGCTTCCACGGTTTCCGCGAGCGGGATGTAGGATTCCGTTTCCGCGAGGAAAAGGCCGAGATCCGAGTAGCGGTCGGGATCGAGGAGGCGGAGCCGCGCGAAGTGCCCGGCGGAGCCGAGCTGCTGCGGGGTGGCGGTGAGGAGGAGCAGGGACGGGATTTGCCGCGCCAGCGATTCCACCATGCGGTAGGCGGGCGAGGCCTCGTCCTCCGACCATTCGAGATGGTGCGCCTCATCGACGATGAGCAGGTCGAAGCCCGCCTCGCGCGCTTGCTCGGCGCGGGCGGGATTTTCCGTGAGGAAACCGATCGCGCAGAGGATGAGCTGGGAATCGGCGAAGGGATTCGCGGTCTCGTCGTGGGCGGTGATGGAGAGACAGCGTTCTTCGTCGTAGAGCGCGAAGAGGAGGTTGAAGCGGCGCAGCAGCTCGACGAACCATTGGTGGATGAGCGGCTCGGGCACGAGGATGAGAATGCGGTCGGCGCGGCCTGTTAGATGCAGGCGGTGGAGGATGAGGCAGGCCTCGATCGTTTTCCCCAGACCCACCTCATCGGCGAGAAGGACGCGGGGAAAAAGGCGGTTCGAGGTCTCCGCGACGATGGAGAGCTGGTGCGGGATGAGATCGATGCGCGCGCCGGTGTAGCCGCGGGCGGGCGAGCGGCGGATCGCGGCGTTCCAGCGCAGGGCTTCGAGGCGTTGGTCGAAATCGCGCGGGTGATCTGTCAGGCCGGCGAGCAGGCGTTTCTCGGGGCTGATGAAGCTGAGCGAATCCAGCAAATCGCTCTCGTGGATCGACGCGCCGCCGCCGTGGTAGGTGAGCAGGCCGTTTTCCTCGGTGACGGACTCGACGGTCAGCTTCGACTTCGCGTGATCCGCGATCTCATCGCCGGGTGCGAAACGGACGCGGGCGAGCGGCGCGGACTCCGCCGAGTAGGTGCGGGTTTCCTCGGCGGCGGGGAAACAGATTTCCACATGGCCGTTCTCCTCGGAAATCACATGCCCGAGGCCGAGGGCGGGTTCGGAGGTGGAGATGTAGCGTTGGCCGGGGGAAATTTCAAATTTCAAAGTTCAAGGAAGAGGTTTCGTGCGGGGGACTGTTGAACGTGCGGGGGCGAACGCCAACCATGAAACACCTTGTGAGTTTTTTAACCGCCAAGAACGCCAAGTTCGCCAAGCGGATCCATCTGGTTTTTGGTTTTGCTATGTGCGCATGTTACCACTACCCAGAAAACTTTTCTTCCTTGGCGCACTTGGCGGTTCAATCTCTTCGTAATTCGTTTTAGGAATGAAAGCGGCTTTTTGATTGGAATACGGTGGCGATGGGGGAGAGTGCGGCGATGAAAGTCGAAAAAGTGAAATACGTGCTGTGGGCGGCGGATTGGGAGCGTTGTTTGGAATTCTACCGGACGATGTTCGGCGGGGAGATCAGTTTCAAGATGGAGGTCTGGAGCGAGATCGTCATCGCGGGCGCGACCATCGGTGTGCATGGCGGCGGCGAAGGGAAACGGACATGGACGGGGCTTTCCTTCCAAGTGGATGATCTGCGGGAGGGGATCGTGAAACTCAAGGAATGCGGAGGCGATCTGACGGCGGAGCCGAACGACACCGAGGAGGATCCGCTTCACCTCGCCATGTGCGTGGATACGGAGGGCAACGAGTTCATGATGACGATGAAGCGGCGGTGAGGTCGTGAAACAAGGAGCGGCTGCCGGGCAACCCTAGCCATTTTCCAACGCACCGGGCAGCCGGATGCAGCCTCTCCTTGTGCTGTGCGTGGCAACCGGGCTTGAAAAGCGGGCGGCAAGGCCATACACCCGCACATGGTTTCACCCAGCCCTCACACCCCCGAGCCGATGAAATACGCCATCCTAGGCGAGGACGCGACGAGCGTGGAGGAGAAGCTGGAGAAATACACCGGCACGGTGGGGTGGGGCTATCTGAGGCCGCATTTCCTCAATGGGGTTCTGTATTTCGTCGATCCATCGCTACCGCTGGCTGAGGTGGGGCGGGCGTTTACGGAGAACCGCAAGGATCGTGTGGAGGCATGGCTTAAGTGCGGGGATCTCGTGAAGATCGGCGATCTCCATGCGGCTCAGTGGGAGAAGGGTGATACGGAATTCGAGGCGCTGGTGGTTTCGCCGTTCGTGCTTTTCAGGCCGGTGTGAAGAAGAGGGAGAGGGGGGGAGAGGGAGGGAGGGGGTGAGGGGGAGAGGATGCGCTTGCGCCGTGCGATTTCGGGGCGAAGATCGCGGATATGGAAAACGAAAGGGTGTTGTATGTGAAGTCGGGCTGCCCGTGGTGCGTGGATGTCCAGGGTTACCTTCGGGATCATGACATCGCCGTGCGGACGGTGGTGGTGAGCGGCGACCGCGCCGCGATGGAGGAGATGGTGGCGCTCTCCGGCCAGAGCAAGGCTCCGACCCTCGATTGGGACGGCGAGGTGCTGGCGGATTTCGGAGTGGACGAGCTGGTGCCGTTTCTTGAAGGGCGCTTGTAAAAGTTCTCCGGGAAAAGTTCTAAGTTTCCGCCGCGCCGGGTGTCCGATAGGGTATGGACATGAAAACCCTGATTTTTTTGATGATGACGTGCGGCATGGCGTTGGCTGCTGATGCTCCTGCCATGAGAAAGCAAGCTGCGGAACTTGAAACACAAGGCAACTGGCGCGAGGCCTACGAGCTGCGGGTGAAGATCCTCCGCGAGGTGGATGACGCGGAATCGGGAAGCGATCTGCAACAAGCTTTGCAGTCGCAGGGGCAGCTCAACGAGCCGCAGAATTTCGATCCTTTGCTGGCTGAACTCACGGAGAGCAAAAAGGACAACCCCGCTTTCATGCAGGCGGCGGGATCGGCGTTTCTCGGCACCCACGGCAGTTACGGACAGATCCTCGATGGCGGTTTCCAACGAGGGATGAATGGACGCGGCGATTCCATTCAGGTGCAAGAGCAGGACCGTCTCCGTGCGCTGCAATGTTTCCTCCAAGCCCTCGGCACCGTGGAGAAAGGCGGGGCGAAGGAAGTGGAGATTCTCCGCCAGATCGGTAGCGCCCTCACGATGTCGCGCACCGGTTCGGGCAATGTCTGGCGGCTGCATCTCCTAACGGATGTGAAAGCGGTGCCGGATTACACCGAGCGCATCGACATGATCACCAGCGAAGGCGCACCTGTGAATGCGGAGGGGAATCCCGTTTGGATCGATGTCCCGGAATCATGGGAAACGGCCGCCTCGGATGGTGAAAGGTGGCGCTGGACGATGGAAGAGATCGCCCGAATCGATCCCACTCAAGCCGCCGCCGAGGGGCTGCAATGGTTCGGCTACTGCCAAGCGCACTACGACGTCAACACGCTTGCTTCCTTCAGTTGGTGGAGCCAGCCCGAGGTAAAGGAGCGCGACGGCATCCTGCAGGCGTCCACATTGAAGGAGACGGAAACGATCGCCCGGCTGGCCATCGGCGTGAAGCGTTTCACCCTCCGCGAAGACCACCAGTTCATCCCCGGACTGCGGACATTGATGCGGATGGGGAAAAATGGTTCCTCCGAGCAGGCGGGAGATCAGTTGGTGCAGGTCTTCCTGAACCGGCAGCAACACGTCCAGGCCGCCGAGACACTGAAAGAGGTCATCGGGCTTCATGGCAAGGGCCACCAAGGGCAGCGGGAGAAACTGCTCGAACAGATCATCGGTAACTGGAGCCGCTTCGGCAGCACGCCGACCTATCATGCTGCCAGTCCGGTCGAGGTTCCCTACACGTTCCGCAACGCGAAGGAGGTTTCCCTCAAACTCTCCGGCGTGAAGGACGAATTGGTGATGGCGGACATCATCGAGTACCTGAAAGGAAATCCCGTTGAGATCGATCACGAGAAAATCAATTTCAGCGGCCTCGGCACGCGTCTGATCGGGAAAGAGCGCGGTCGTTATGTGGGCGAGGAGATCCGCTCCTGGAAACAGGAACTCAAGCCGGACGAATCCCACCGCGACACCACCACGAACCTCGAGCTCGGCAAGCTCGCGCCGGGCTGCTATCTGCTCGAATCCAAGCTGGAGGGCGGCAACACCTCATGGTTCGTCGTCTGGGTGCGCGATCTCGTTCTGCTGAAGCGCTCCGAGGGCGGAAATGAGGTGTTTTACCTCGTCGATGCGGCGGACGGCAGCCCCGTGGCGGGGGAGTTGGAGTTCTTCGGATACCGCACCGAGTATCTTGATAAGGCGAAGGGCAAGCGCCGCTTCGACGTGATCACGCGGAGTTTCAAAAAGAGCACGGATGCCGACGGAAAACTTATCCTCGATAACAAGGAAGCGAACGGCAACCAGTTCCAGTGGCATGTCATCGCCCGTGCCGGGGAACGCCGCGCCTACCTTTCCAGCCATCGTTTCCACTGGGGCGATCATGGTGACAGCACCGACTACTTGGCGCAAAAGACCATCGGCATCACCGACCGTCCGGTTTACCGCCCCGGCCAGAAAGTTTATGTGAAACTCTGGGCCGGCGAGGCGCGCTATGATCTCGGCGAGGTTTCCAGCTACGCGGGGAAAACGGCTGACATCGAGATCCGGGATGGTCGCGATGAGCTGATCCTCGAGAAAAAAGGTCTCGGGGCGGATGCCTTCGGCGGCATCGAATTCGATCTCGATCTCAAGGAAGAGGCCGCGCTGGGGATCTACAACATTCAGGTCACCGGCGACATCCCGCACACGTATTTCACCTTCCGGGTCGAGGAATACAAAAAGCCGGAATACGAGGTGAAGGTCGATGCTCCGGCTGAACCCGTCGCGCTCGGCGAGGCCTTCGAGGCCACCGTTTCCGCGAACTATTACCACGGCGCGCCGGTCACGGAGGCCACGGTGAAAATCAAGGTGGAGCGGAACTTTTTCAACGACCGCTGGTTCCCCGCCGGGCCGTGGGACTGGCTTTATGGGCCGGGCTACTGGTGGGCGTATCCGGTGTGCGATTGGTATCCCGGCTGGGCAAGGTGGGGCTGCATCCGTCCGTCTCCGCCGTGGTGGCAACAGAATCGCATGGGCGCACCCGAGCTGGTGCTTGAGCAAACCGCCGCCATCGGTGCGGACGGCAAGGTGAAAGTGAAGATCGACAGCTCCATCGCGAAGCTCGTCCACGGCGACCAGGATCACCGTTACTCAATTACTGCGGAGGTAGTGGATGCCTCGCGCCGCACCATCGTCGGCAGCGGCTCCGTGCTCGCCGCCCGCGAGCCTTTCGGTGTGACCGTTTGGCTCGACCGCGGCTACGCGAACGTCGGCGACAAGGTCACCGGAACCTTCGCCGCCCGCACGCTCGATGGGAAAGAGGTCGAGGGCACGGCGACAGCGATCCTTTATTCTTCGGGTCTCAACGCGAAGGGCGAGATCGAGGAAAAGGAGATCGGAAAATGGACGCCCGAGGGAGGAAACTGGACGTTCACCGCTTCGAAGGCCGGGCAATATCGCGTGGCCGTCCTTTTCACGGACAAGAAAGGCCGCAAGCAGGAGGGCGCGACGGTGTTCTCCGTTCGCGGAGCGAAGGCAGAGGGCGATTTCCGCTATAACGCCCTCGAACTCATCCCCGACAAGAAGGAATACCGCCCCGGCGACACCGTGAAGCTGCTGGTCAACGTGGACAAAGCCGACTCGCGCGTCTGGCTTTTCATCCGACCCTCGCAGGGGAAATTGGCGGAGACGAAAATCATCCGCATCGAAGGCAAGTCACAGACCGTTGAGATCCCGGTCGCGCTCGGCGACATGCCGAACTTTTTCATCGAGGGCGTGACGGTCGCCAACGGCGAAGTCCACACGGTCACCCGCGAGATCGTTTTGCCTCCGGAAAAGCGCGTGCTCAACGTCGAGGTCGCGCCCGCGAAGGACAAGCTCAAGCCCCGCGAGAAGACCTCGTTCACCGTGCGGATCACCGACTCGGACGGAAAACCCTACCAAGGCTCCGCCGCGATCAGCGTCTATGACAAATCGCTCGAATACATCTCCGGCGGCTCGAACGTCGGCGAGATCGTGCCGTTTTTCTGGGACTGGAAACGCCACCACTACGGCCAGGGCATGGAGCACTCGCAGCAACTTTTCGGAGGACATCTCCAGGTGCCGGAAACTCTCTACATGCAGCACCTCGGGATTTTCGGCCACGTGGATGTCAGGAGAACGAAAAGCTTGATGATGAAAGGCGCACGAGGTGGCTTTGGCGGTGAGTTGGATGCAGCGCCCATGGTGGCCGAGGCCTCGATGGATGCTTTCGCTGGTGCACCGGCGGATAAAGATAGCGAGAAAAAGGCCAACGGCGAGGCCGCGCCCGAAGTCGTCGTCCGCACGGAGTTCGCCGATCTGCTGAAATGGGTCGGTTCCGTCGAAACGGATGAGAAAGGCGAGGCCGTCATCGAACTGGAGATGCCGGACAACCTCACGACTTGGAAAATCAAGACCTGGGCGATGGGACGCGGCACCCGTGTCGGCGAGGGCTCGGCGGAAATCGTCACGAGCAAGGATCTCATCATCCGCCTCCAGGCGCCGCGCTTTTTCATCGAGAAGGACGAGGTCACGCTCAGCGCCATCGTCCACAACTACCACGCCGAGGCGAAGGACGTCGCCGTTTCGCTGGAGCTGGATGGCAAGAGCCTCGAAGCCACCGGAAACATGGAGCGCCGCGTGGCGATTCCCTCGATGGGGGAAACCCGCATCGACTGGACGGCCAAAGCCGTTTCCGAAGGCGAGGCCATCATCCGCATGAAGGCCATCGCCGCCGATGACTCGGATGCGATGGAGATGAAATTCCCTGTATACGTTCACGGCATGTTGAAAACGGATTCCTTCAGCCGCGCCATCGCGCCGGACGGCGATTCCGCGAAGATCGATTTCAAGATCCCCGAGGCGCGCCGTCCCGGCGAGAGCCGCGTGACCGTGCAATACTCGCCCAGCGTGGCGAGCGCGATGATCGATGCGCTGCCCTATCTCTCAAGCTACCCATACGGTTGCACCGAGCAGACGCTGAACCGTTTTGTGCCGACCACGGTCGTCCACCACCTGCTCAAGGATCTCGGCCACGACCTCGCGGCGATCAAAAACAAGAAGGTGAACCTCAACCCGCAGCAGCTCGGTGATCCGAAGGAGCGCGCCGCGCAGTGGAAGCCCGGGAACCCGCATTGGAACCCCGTCTGGGACGAAGCGGAGGTTGCGAAAATGGAGCGCGCGGGCATCGCGAAACTCCGCGACCAGCAGAATCCCGACGGCGGCTGGGGCTGGTTCTCCGCCTTCGGCCACCAATCCTATGCGCACACCACCGCTGTCGTGATGCACGGGCTGCTCCTCGCCCGTGACAATGGAGCGAAGGTGCCGGAAGACATGATCTCCCGCGGTCTCGCGTGGCTCGCGAAACATGAGGAAACGGAAGCAGATCGCATCGCCCACTGGGAAAAGCGCAAAAAGAATACCAAGCAAAAGGCGGACGCTACCGATGCCCTCGTCCGTCGCATCCTCGGCGAAGGCGGCAAGGATCACCCGCAGATGCTCGGCTTCCTTTTCCGCGACAAGAACGACCTGCCCGTTTACGCGAAAGCCTTGCTCGGCCTTGAGTTGCACCGCACCAAGGACATCGCGAAACGCGACGAGGTGATCCGCAACATCCGCCAGTTCCTCAAGACGGATGAGGAGAACCAGACCGCCTATCTCGACCTCGGCAACAGCGGCTACTGGTGGTATTGGTACGGCAGCGAGTTCGAGGCGCAGGCATGGTTCCTGAAACTCCTCGCCGCCGCCGAACCGGAAAGCCCGGACGCGCGGGGCCTCGTAAAATACCTCATCAACAACCGCAGGCACGGCCACTATTGGAACTCCACCCGCGACACCGCGTATTGCATCGAGGCCATCGGCGATTTCCTCAAGGCCAGCAAAGAGGGCGATCCGAACCTCACCGTGGAAGTCCTCTTCGACGGCAAGCCGCTCAAGACTGTGGAGATCACGAAAGACAACCTTTTCTCCTTCGACAACACCGCCCTCATCGCCGGTGACATCCTCTCCAGCGGCAAGCATACCGTGGAGCTCCGCAAAAAAGGCGACGGCCCGCTCTACGCGAACGCATACGTCGAGTATTTCACGCTGGAGGATCACATCACCGCCGCCGGTCTTGAGGTGAAGGTGGATCGCACCTACCACAAGCTTGTCCCGGAAACGAAGGTCATTGATGCCGTCGATTCGAAAGGCCAGGCCATCGACCAGAAGCGCGCCGCCTACCAACGTGTCGAGTTGAAATCCGGCGACGAGGTGAAGAGCGGCGACCTGATCGAGGTCACCCTTGGTATCGACAGCAAGAACGACTACGAATACCTCGTCTTCGAGGATTGGAAAGCGGCCGGGATGGAGGCTGTCGATGTGCAATCCGGCTATAACCCGAACGGCCTCGGCGCCTACATGGAATTGCGTGATGAGAAGGTTTCCCTCTTCGTCCAATTCCTGCCGCGCGGCCGCCACAACCTCAGCTACCGCCTGAGAGCCGAGATCCCGGGGAAATTCAGCGCATTGCCGACACGGGCAGAGGCGATGTATGCCCCCGAGCTCCGTGCCAACAGCGACAGCATGAAGTTCACCATTGGAGACTAGTCAGGCGCGTTCCGATCCATGGATTCCAATACATACAGCCTCCTCGCGGATATCGTCCTGATGACGCACGTGGCTTTCGTTCTGTTCGTGGTTCTAGGGTTGATCCTGATTCTGTGCGGGGGCTTTTGCGGATGGAAATGGGTTCGCAATCCCTGGTTCCGTGCCGCGCATCTCGCGGGCATCGGGCTGGTTGTCTTGCAGTCATGGCTCGGGATCATCTGTCCGCTCACCACGCTTGAAATGTATCTGCGCGAGATGGCGGGCGACGAGACCTACGCAGGCACTTTCATCGCCCATTGGCTTCACAAGATCCTTTTCCTCCAAGCGCCGATGTGGGCCTTTGTCATTTGCTACAGCGTGTTCGGACTGGCGGTGCTTGTCAGTTGGATCAAGTTCCGCCCACGACCGTTCGGTTCTAGTGTTCCTGAAAATGGATTATGAAGGATGGTGGGAACGCTCTGGACGAGGCGCTGCCACGGCAAGGTTCCGAGTCCCAACGGGACGGATTCATACCAGCCCGGTGGCGCAGCCCCGGGTATGCGGCGGAATACATCCCGGGTCCTGAAGGGACGCCTCATGGGTTTGGATGCCCTAGGGTTTGAGCGCGCGGGAATGTCCCCCGTCCGTCAAGCGCATGAGGAGTCCCTTCAGGACGCGATTGCCAGTGGCGTCATCACAGGGGTTGCACCCCTGGCTGGTATGAATTGTCCCGTTGGGACAGGGAGGCGGTCGGCTTCGCCTTGCATCCGTCAGGAAGCATAAACCGGATTCACGCTCCCAGCGACTGGTGGAACGTGTCCGATTCCTTCAGCGAAAGCACGAAGGCTTCGAGTAGGCGGATCGTGCTTTCGATGTCATCGAGGTGGGCGGTTTCCACGACGGAATGCATGCAGCGCAGCGGCAGCGAGACGAGAGAGGAGGGGATGCCTTCGCGGGAGTGGAAGATCTTGTCGGTGTCGGTGCCGGAAAAACGGCTCGACGATTCGTGCTGGAGATTGATCTTTTCCTTTTCCGAAAGCGCGATCAACCGCTTCACGATGAGCGGGTGGTTGCAGGTGCCGTGGGTGATGGACGGGCCGCCGCCGAGCTTCACGAGGCCGAACTTCGCGGCCTCTATGCCAGGGGTGTCGGTGGCGTGGGTGACATCGAGGCAAAGGCAGACATCGGGCTTGAGGCGGTAGGTGGCCATCATCGCACCGTGACCGCCGATCTCTTCCTGGATCGCATTGAGGCAGACGAGGGTGACGGCGGGTTTCTTGCCGGATTCCGCGATGCGTTTCATCACCTGCGCGATGATGTAGGAGCCGAGGCGGTTGTCCAAAGCGCGGCCGATCAGACGCTTGTGTGCAAGTTCCGACGGGCCATCGAGATAGACCATGGGGTGGCCTACACGGAGGCCGAGCGCGGCGACTTCTTTCGCGTTGGATGCGCCGACATCGACCCAGAGGTCGTGCACGGCGGGCGCTTTCTCGCCGCCAAGCTCGTCGCGGCGGAGGTGGATCGCGGTGTTGCCGATGATGCCGGTGACCTCGCCCTTGTCGCCGAGGATGCGCACGCGGCGGCCGCGGCCGGTGGCTGCGTCGGAACCGCCGACCCGGTCGATGCGGAGGAAGCCTTTGTCGTCGATGTGCTTGATGATGTATCCGATCTCATCGGCGTGCGCCTCCAGCATCACGAACTTCTTTGATTTCCCCGGAAGGGTGGCCCAGGTGGAGCCGTAGGCGTCGCACTCGACGGAGGCGGCGAAGGGCTTCAGGTATTCCGCCCAGACGCGCTGGCCGGGCATTTCGAAGCCGGTGGGGGACGGGGTTTCGAGGAGCTTGAATAGGAATTCTTTATCGGCTTTTTTCATGGGCGTAAGTTCATCACCAGCGGCGGCTCAGCTTTATGTGTGGCGGCGATTGCCGAGAAGTTTTTTCTTCACTGGTTTCAGTGATGGAATGCAAGGAGGATGTTGAAGGGGCGGGGTATGGCAGACAGGTGTCAGCCACTCCTCCCGCTGCATCAGTTGCCTTGGTTCTTCATGATTGAGGTGGTGACTTTTTCCGCGGCATCGGGGATGGCGAGAGAGCGGGAGGCCTCGGACATGAGTTTGAGGGCGCCGGGGTTGGTGAGGAGTTCGGTGAGGAGCTTGGCGAGGGAATCTGGATCGAGATCCTTTTGCTGGATGAGTTTTGCAGCTCCGGCTTCCGAGAAGACTTTTGCGTTGGCGGTCTGGTGGTCGTCGGCTGCGAAGGGGTAGGGGACTAGGATCGACGGGAGGCCGGCGAGGGAAATTTCCGTGAGGGTGGAGGCACCGGAGCGGGTGAGGACAAGATCGGCGAGGGCGTAAGCGGAGGGCATCTGGTCGCAGAAGCCGATGAGTTGGTAACCGGGGCGCTGGACGGGATGCTCCGCCTGGATGCGCGGGAGATCGTTCGGGCCGGCGATGTGGAGGATCTGGATGTTCCCGGGTAGAAGAGGGGCGGCGTTGGCGACGAGTTGGTTGAGACCGAGTGCGCCTTGCGAGCCGCCGGTGACGAGCAGGGTGGGCTTCGCGGGATCGAGTCCGAAGCGTTCGGCGGCTTCGGTGCGGGGGGGGAGCTTGTGGATTTCCGGGCGGGCCGGGGTTCCGGTGAGTTCGGTGGGCTTCTTGAAAAACGCGGCGGCGGGTTGCAGGCCGATGAACACCTTGTCGCAGAAACGGGAGGTGAGCACGTTGGCACGGCCGGGGCGGGCGTTGGAATCGTGGACGAAGGTTTTTTTGCCTAGCTTGTATCCCGCATAAACGGGCGGCAGCGAGGTGAAGCCACCCATACCGAGAACGGCATCAGCTCCAAAATCCCGGATGATTTTTTTCGAGGTCTGGATCGATTTCCAAAGCGCCAAAAGGAAGGGGATCATCTTCGGCGAGAGCGTTGCGGGCTTGGCGATCGCGGGGACGGACTCGAAGCGCAGGTGCGGGTATTTCGCGGAGGCCTGGGAATCGATTTTCTTCTGGGAAATGAGCAGCAGCGGCTCATGGCCTT